>CAYHWM010000069.1:0-6710 GCA_964359925.1 uncultured Methanosarcinales archaeon | reverse complement strand
GCAACTCCATTGTGACGCCTCGCCCACAAAATCATATATGACTCTTAACGATTTTTGAGAAGCTTCTTCAGACTGCACATATTTTAGTAGTTGAGAGTACCAAGGGTGGCACTCTTCCGTCCGAATGCGAGCCATCGTACCGCTCAATCTTACCAGTGCGTGCTGAATATTAACTCCCACACTGCGAGAGTAACCTTGGTCAGCTCTGCCCATCAAGTTCACTGCAGACCGTGCTACAAAACAAGAAATTCCTGCAGCGATAGCAGGATGAATGCCCCTCCCCGAATCATACTCTGCGCGTATATATTCAGCGGTAGAGTCTACTGCGTCAAAGAATTTATCAGTAGTTTTCGCATCACAAAAAGGAGTATTCAAACGACCAAGAACTTCGTCGATCGATTCAGGTTTCCCCGTCGCCCCTGCAACCACTCTACCCTCAACACTATCAACACCCTCAACCATACTGCAGTAAACACTCGCACCTATAAAAATCTTCTGACAAGAAAGAAACAATCTGACAACAAACAAAAAAAATAGAAACTACTCTTGTCTGCTCGCGAACACTTCTTCGTGAGCGTCTAACTCCGAAAGGAAATGAATTCCTTCATCGCAACCAGTTTGGTATACGTCGAGAGGAGAAAACAGTTTTCCACCATTGACGAACGAGAATTGACTGATGACGTCCCCCAAGTTTCTGATCTCCAACGAAATGCCGTCATTCCACTCCTTCTTCAATTGTTCCAATCGTTGCTTGTACTCCTTCACCGCGTCGAGATTTGATCCGTCCACTGCTGAAATTCCTGGGCAATACTGTTCGAGTACTCTCATTTTTGCACGAATATCTGGATCTCCCAGTTTTTCCTTCAAGCACTCAAACAACGAGAGATCAACAAGCTCAGGACTCATCGCTCGAAGCTCGTCAATAACTTCCTCCTCCCTGCTTTTAGGATACTGAAGAACAGTCCTCACGAAGGTTCGCAACGGGTGCCTCAACTTCTCCTCTTCCGTCGCACCCATAACAAAGTCGAAAAGTACAGGGACTACTCCTCCTGCGAGCTCACGCAATCCTTGGTTTTTTTCTTGCGATCGAATAAATGACGCCAGCGTCCAACACAAAGAACCAAACGATTCAGTGCCAACAGAATTTTTATCGTATGCGATAATTCCTCGATCATCGTACGCGAGCGTTCCGATATCATACCAGCACTCTCTTCCAGCGAACGAGAATCGAATACCATCTGAAACGTTCACTCTGTGTAACAGTCCTGTGTCAGCATATGGGTACGCCGAAGGATGAAATCCTATGCGAGAATTTATCCTTCGCATAATACTATATACTGTAGGTTCTTGAGACTGCCCTTCTTCCTGATGTTCCCCCATACTCACCGGTAAGTGATTACCTTTTATAAAGTTTCCGACATTTTTTTGTCGACGTTCTCAATACTCTTTACCAAGCGAGCAGTTCTCTCGAGAAGTTCAGGACTTTCTTTTCTCACAACATCGATGAATGGAATCAGAGCTTCTTTTTTCACGTCTTTCCAGAACTCCTCGTGTTGTGGAGAAGCATACTCCAAGTAATACTTCTTTGTTAACGTCGAGAAACGTCCGAGAATGATCGTTCCTATGTTTTTACTGAAATTGTAATCTTCCTTTGCGAGACCATTCACTCCACCGACTTTTTCCATCTCAATATTTAGTACATCGTGAAAGAATAACTTTCCCTCCACAGTCTTAAAATGCAACTTTTCAAACAACTCTCGACTTTGCAATCCAGAATCGCGAACGATGCCCAATCCTTCAACGTACGCACTCAACACGGCACTCAACCTTCTGACAAGATTTTTCCGAAAAGCATCATTTCTTTGAACTGCCTTTTTCGTTATAGGAGTCTTCGAAAATAGTTTCCTCAACCAATCACTGATAGGCATGTCCTCCTCTTCACAACTCTCCTACTTAAACCTTCCCCCAAACCTTAAAAACAGTTCCACTCACTCATGACGTATGACGATACCCATCAAGACAGGACTCAAACTCGTTCACCTCCTCGCGAAGTCGACGATGAAGGTAGAACTCACGAAAGAACAATGGGCAGAACTACCAAAACCTGTAGGACTTCTCGCGAGCATCCAACACAATCACACACTCCGAAAACTTCACGACGACCACAAAGAAGACAGCATCCTCGGAGGTCAAGTATTAGGGTGCAGGTGCGAAGCTGCAGAACGCATAGACTCGACAGTCAAGAGCTACCTCGTCATCGCGACAGGATACTTCCACAGCCAGCGAGTAGCACTGAATACTGGAAAGCCAGTTTTTGTGTATGACCCCGTGCAAAAAACGCTGACGAAACAACCAAGAGAACAACTCGACAACATCCTCAAAGCAAGAAAAACAGCACTCCTCAACTTCTACAACGCGAACACCGTCGGCATCCTCGTCTCAGTCAAACACGGACAATGCGACATCGCAAAAGTAGAAACGTTCATCACAGAACTCGACTCGACAAAAAAAACATACCTCTTCGCTTTCGACACCCTCGAACTTCCAAGACTCGAAGACTACAACTTCATAGACATCTGGGTGAACACTGCGTGCAACAGGATACCTGACGAGAAAAAGAACATGATCGACATTGGAGACATCCCCGAATACGCGAAGTATTCAGAAAGCTGGCTGAAAAATCCCGAGAAGAAAAAGAAACTGCGATCTTGAGAATGCACTATTCTGAGAATATGATTACTATTACGCGATATCCTATTTTCCTATTCTCATATTTTCATATTCACATATTTGATATTCCTACATTCAACACCAACAAAGCATAAATACTACTGGCAAACCCTCCGACAGTATGACAACAACCATCACGGCACCAAATGAGTACGGAACGTTACCACTGCGCGAACTCCCCGAAGGAATACAATCATACGCTCCAAGACACGACGACGAATCACCAGTCCTCGAACTACGATTCAAAGATTACCGAGTACCAACAGACGTTTGCCTCTGGACAGTCCTAACCGATGGAAAACTCTACGCAGGACTCTCACAAATAGGAATGGGGGATGTCGGACCGAACACGGAAGGAAAAACACACCAAGACTTCAGAACGTACGCGGGAAAAAAACCAAACATTTACAGAATAGAAGAAGCTCAAAACGGTCAAGCACTTGCTCGATTTAACGCGCTCAAATCAGTACTCCCAGGAACGACACTCGATGACGTGCTCACCATCCTCAGAACAGGAAACGAACCCGAAAAACCTCTCTAAGCAATTCACGAAACGAGAACGCTTTTAAACTCCCACGACCAGTTCTCGCCAATGTCAGCACTCCAGAAAACAGGACAGTTACTCATCCTCAGTATCCTCGTATCATTCTTCATCGTCACAGGATACTTCACGGAACGAACAGGACTCTGGCAAGAAACAATCATCGATACTCGAGACACTTCATGGAAACGAAACGCCGACGGAGTGATGACTGGAGCAGAATCAATACTCTTGAACGGAACGAGAACGTGCTGGCTCCTCATCCACGGGTACGGGTCAACACCAGCAGAGTTCCAACTCGTCGCACCACTCCTCCACAACTCGACGAACGCGACCATTCTCGTACCACTCCTCCCAGGTCACGGAACACTGCCAAGCGATTTACAAACAACAACATGGAACGACTGGAACACTGCAGTCGTATCTTCGTATGACTCGCTCAACTCCTCGTGCGACACTATCAACGTCGCAGGATCATCACTCGGAGGAACACTCGCAGTCCAACTCTCCCAAGAACGACCAATTCACACACTCGCGCTCATTGCACCATATACGAAAGCAAAAAAACAACTCGACCAAACACTCATCAACACGTTCGGGGGCGTGTTACACTACGTGAAAAAAACAAAGATAGCAGCGATTAACAACGAAACGACACGACAACTCCACAGAGCATACTGGAACCTACCACTCAAACCGTTACAACAAGCACGAGAACAATTACGAACAGTAGAACAGCTCACACCACGAGCACAACTCTTCATCGTCATCCTCGCAGAACACGACAACGTCATCAACAACAACGTTGGAGAAACATACTATGAACGATTCAAAGGAAAAAAAGCACTCCAATGGCTACCCCTCTCCGATCACGTAGCAAGCCTCGATTACGATCATACAACAGTCGTTGAAACGTTAGAAAAGAATACATAGACGCGTCATGTTATCGAAAACCCTTGTTGTTCTGGAGAAAGACCACTTCCCAAACCTTTACCGACGGAAAATCCTACGTGGTCGATAACTCCTGCAAGAGAGCCAAAGAACCCGAGTGGTGGCTCGTACGTGAACTCTTCCACAGGAACACCCCACTCTTTACCCAACTCGTCAAGAACTGTCCTCTTGCTTCCAATCTCGTCAGCAAGACCATTCTTCACAGCTTCAGAACCGAGAAAGATAAAACCATCAGCAAGAGCTCTCACGTCAGACACGTTCATCTTACGATTCTTCGCAACATCATCAACAAAAAAGTCATAGATGAGAGTAATTTTTGATTGCAACGCTTGACGCTCTCTATCAGTTAAAGGCTTGAAAGGCGAGCCTGCATCTTTCAAATCACCAGCGACCAATCGTTGATACGTCACGTTGTAATCCTTCAACGTTCCAGAAAAGTCAAGATACGAACCAAGAACACCAATACTGCCCGTGATAGACAACTCGTCGACGACAATCTTGTTAGCACTCGAAGCAACCCAATACGCTCCCGACACTCCAACCTCTCCAACAACTGCGATGACTTGCTTTTTCATCTTCGCACGCTTCACCGCATCAACAATCCTCTTACTCGCAACAGGAGAACCACCAGGACTCTCAATATCAAGAATGATCGCTTTTACTGCTTCATCCCCCGTAGCATCATCAATCCACGAAACAACCTGATCAGCTCCAACAACACCACTCCAAGGATCACTACCACCCATCATAATCTCTCCAAGAATAGGAACAACTGCAACATTACCCGAATCGTAAGAACTACTCGAGAAAAAAATAGAAACAAACAAGAAACCGATGAGAACAGCGAATAACACGTTCACGAACTGACCAAAAAGAACAAAACCATCAAGAACTCGACGCCACAAAGGCTTCTCAACCACTGGTTGGCTCATCACTTGTTGTCGAGAAACACAATTGGAAGGCATACAATCCCCCTAATAGGAACGTTTATAAAACTTCCCTCACAAAACTACCCCATGGCAGAATTCCACCGCGGTCCAAGACCACCAATGACTGAAGAAGAACAACAAGAAGAAATAAGAAGAACAAAACTACCACGAGAAGGACAAATCATAGGAATCATAGAACAACGACTCGGAGGGTCAAGACTCAAAGTGAAATGCATGGACGGAAAAGAAAGACTCTGCCGCATCCCAGGAAAAGTCAAAAGAACACTCTGGGTTCGAGACGGAGACGCAGTACTCGTAGAACCATGGGAATTCGGCGGTGACGAAAAAGGAGACGTCGTCTTCAAATACAGACCATTACAAGTACAAGTACTCAAAAAACGAGGACTCCTCAAAACGTTAACGGAAGAAGAATTCTGAAAAACGCGACGATGAACACCCTCGTGTTTGTATAGTCTCCATAACAACAAATAATATAAACCTTCATCCTCCCACAACAGAGTATGACTTTTGAACAAAAAATTTATCAAACACTTGATAAAAGAGAACTTTTTGAAGGCCTTGAAAAAAGAATCGGCGTCACATCACCGGAAGATTTTACCGTCATCTTCAGTTATGGAGAGACGCCTTACAATGTAGAAAAGCCCCTCGGAGATACGTACGAGCTCCGTCTCTCAACGTTCACTCTTCGTGTCAGTAGCACTACTCCGTCATTTGGAGTCGGTGTACAATACTTCCTCCGCGTTTTTGAAGAGCGCGAGTGTGTTGTTGCATTCGTTGAAGACTCGCGAGACAGACAAGAACTACATGCTTATCAAGTACGAGCACTCTATGAGAAAATTACTACAAAAATAAAAGTTATGCAAGAACGACAAAAACAAAGCATTCTCGATAAACAAAAGATAGACGCGCAACAAAGAAAACAAGATGTTCTCCAACGATTAGTCCACGTGCTGGAAACTGATTGTTCTCCAAGTAGTTCTTGATTACCAACCGAAAGATTTAACTCAACAACCCCATTCCTCACTCGTTATGGCTGTTCTCGGAATGAATGTGCGGTGCGCTACGACGTTCAAAGACTACAAACCACCACTCCGCGTGTACGTTCACAATGACGGACTACGAGAAGCATACCACGGACAACCATCAGAAGCGGTACGACACGTACGAGAAATGTATCTCCTTCAACCAATAGCGAATCACTCACTGGTGATAGCCATCGCTTGGGGAAGAGCAAGCGACCACTCGAAAATAGTGGACCTTTATGGATACGCACTCGGAGAAGACCACAAAGAAAATCCCATTATAACTCCTTGGAGGACGTGCAACGGAGAACTTCAAAATCGTCAACTTCTGCCCTGTGGCGACGAACTCATCATCCTCGGAGAAGAAGAAAAACATCGTCGAGGGTCGAAAACACTCGAAGAGTACCTTTCAACATTTCCGCGAACATTGTCGTTCATACCACAAACCTGAACACCGAACACATAACCACTTCAGAACATAAATGTTTATAATTCTTCAACAGCTCCTTTCATCAT
>CAYHWM010000068.1:0-6750 GCA_964359925.1 uncultured Methanosarcinales archaeon | reverse complement strand
GTGAGTTTTCTTTGTGTTGTGGCTCCTTCATTTGTTGCGTCGTAGATGTTGACGAGTGTTGGTATAATGTTGATATTGTACCCTGATGTTTTTTCTATCAAGTCTTGAGCGTCCGCTTCTAAGAGCGCTTTCGTTTCTGTGATTGCTGCGGTGCTTACATTTCCGTCGCTTCCCGTCAATACTTGTTTTGCTTCCGCAACGTATTTTCCTAGTCCTTCTTGGGACATTCTTGATACGTTTGAGTGGTAGTCGTTGAATTTTGCTTTGCTTTTGAGTTGTTCAATGATGCTGACCGCGTTTGTTGCGCTTACTCCTACTGCATCTTGAGCAAAGAGGTCGAGGTCTTTGAGTTTATCTTCGAGGCTGAGTGCTGGATCTTCGAGGATGTTCCAGTTGATGAGTCCTGTTCTGAATATTCCTGGTTCTTTGAGTGAATTGATGAGTGTGGACACCATTGTTTCTTTGAATGCTTTTCTATCGGGGTCGTTGTCGAGCTTGTCGTGTCTTATATTTTTCCCTTCTTTGAGCGCTTTTTCTGCTGTATGATACATATCTCTGAGAACGTGGTCTGCATACTCTCCAGTTGCTATTGCTTCTTCTGCTTTTGCTCTATACTCGTCAAGAATTGTAATAGTGTACTCACTGAAGAGTAACACTATTTAAACCTTTCGGTCTGTTCGTGAACGATTGTTCTTGAAAATACCTCTTATAAAGCAACCAATCCTTTTTAAAGCACGTTTCACAACCTTTCTCGTATGGCGAAAGCATCAGCAGAACTTACGTTCGAAACGCTCCAGTTTCGAGACGCGGGAGAGTCATCAGAGGTTGTTGACGTCACGTTTCAGAGAATTTTTGGCTTCAGTATTCCGAAGACCGAGCTCAAACGTATCGCTCCGTTCACGGTGGCGAAGAACAGCATCACGTTTGGCACGTCAGAAAAGAGTGCGAGGATGAAATTTTCTTCGCTCCTTGCTCAACACTTCACGTACCTTAAAAACAAGCTGAATGGGAAAGAAACCATTTACGTTCATCAAAACTCCGGGATTCCTCTTATCGGAACGCTCGCGTTCGGCATCATCGACAGGAATACGAATCTTATCGAAGTCCGTCCCGTGACGAGTTGCAACATTCGGTGCACGTATTGTTCGGTAGACGAAGACGTACGTCCTACCGATTTCGTTGTCGAAGCGGACTACCTCGTTCAAGAATTCAAGAAAGTTGCTGAGTGGAAGCAGTGCAAAGATCTTGATTGTCACATTAATAGTCAAGGGGAGCCGTTCTTGTACAATGATATGGTTGCGTTAGTGAAAGGAATAGCAGGAATAAAAGGTGTGACGAACATCAGTATTAACACGAATGGAACTCTCTTAACTCCTGCGAATATCAAAGCACTCGCCGAGGCAGGATTAACGAGGATCAACCTTTCACTCAACGCGTACGAACCTGAGCTCGCGAAAAAGATCGCTGATGCTCCGTATAACATCGCTCACATTTTGGAAATGGCGAGGGAAGTCACGAAACATATGAATTTGCTCATCGCTCCCGTTCTCATCCCGGGGCAGAACGAGGCAGAGATGGGGAAGATTATAGAGTTTGCGAAAACGTTGAAGAACCCTGATGGGAAGATGCCTGTCGTTGGTATTCAAAACTTCTTGTGGTATAAGTACGGGAGGAATCCTGCTGAGAGTATGCCTTGGGAGAATTTCTACTCGTTCCTCAGAGATTTAGAACAGAAGCACGGAGTGAAATTAATTGTCGACGAGCTCGACTTTAACATAGAAAAAACGAAGCAATTACCGAAACCGTTCCAGAAAGGCGACGTCGTCAAAGCGAAAGTGATCAGTGCTGGACGATTGCACAATGAAACGTTGTGCGTCGCGAAAGACCGTTGCATAGGCATCATCGCAAAATACGACCCCTCACTCCGAGGTAAAACGATCAACGTTAAAATAGTGAAAGACAAACACAATATTTATGTCGGGGAGAGAACGGGGAAGTAGTTTTTTCATCTCTTATGGAGGGTTGAGAGTCAACGAAACCCTCCGACGATCTTTTTCTTGCCACTTCTTTTCGAAAAAGAAGTGCGCAGACAAGCACAACATATATGTGGGAGAAAAAGTATGACTTCTCTGCTGTTGTTTCTGCAATGTTTCCTTATGGAGGATTGAACGCAGTGAAATCCTCCGACGGTCACCTTTTGCCCACTCAACGAAACAACTGTTTCGTGCACCAAAATCCTCAAGATTTTGAGTGTTTCGTGAAAAGTGAAAGACAAACATACTATATATGTCGGAGAAAGAACGGGTGGGTAGTGGTGAGATGGCTGAACAGGCAGTATTCTCCGTTGCTGTTTAACAATTTTCTTTCAGATGTGGGACACCAAGAGAGGAATATTTATGCTGATATTGTTTAACATAAATAAGTATTTACGTATATATAAAATGACTCAAATAGGAACATTTAAATAGTGATTCGCTCTTTTTAACACAAATAATGATTAAGGTTCATTGACTATGACGCAAATACGAGATTCTCTTGAAGGATTTAACCCTTGGTGGAAGAAAGAGTTTACAGTCTCTTTCAAGCAGAGAGCCATCTACACCAAGATACAAAAATTTCTACCACTTCCTATGATGATTGCATTGACTGGATTACGAAGAGTGGGAAAAACGACGCTTCTTCAAAAAATAGTGCAGGATAAAATTCTTGAGGGTTTTGACCCCCTTAACATTCTTTATTTTTCATTCGATGAATTCAAACACGTTTCAATACGAGAAGTTCTCAAAGCGTACGAGGACTCAACGCGCAGAGTTTTGAGCGACGGAACTTTTTTAGTTCTCTTTGACGAAGTGCAGAAAGTTGCTGACTGGGAATCACAATTGAAAACGATATATGATACGAACAAGGGAAAAATAAAGTTTATTATTTCTGGTTCAGAGTCGTTATTTATAAGAAAGAAATCGAGAGAATCTCTTGCTGGAAGATTGTTCGAGTTTGAAGTACAAACTCTTTCTTTCGAAGAATTTTTATCATTTAAAGGAAAAGAAGCAATGATAAAAAATATGCTCCTTTATGGGAGAGAGTTGCGCGCTCTTTTACAGGAGTTCAGTATATGCTTCGGATTTCCGGAACTTATTGATGTGCAAGATAAGGGAATTATAGAAAAGTATGTGAACGAAACCATTCTTGACCAAGTGGTCTACAAAGATATTCCAGGAATGCTTCCCATACAACACCCTGACATTCTTGCATCACTCTTAAGAATAATACGAGAAAATCCTGGAGCGTGTGTTGAAGTGCAAGGTCTCGCTCAAGAAATGGGCATTTCGCGTCAATCAGCTTCTACGTACTTGTCATATCTCGAAAAATCGTTCTTGATAAAAAAGCTGTATAATTATTCGAAAAATACGAGAAAGATAGAAAGAAAACTGAAAAAATACTATCCTGCGATACCTTCTACACGACTGACTTTTTCAGAAGATGTTCTTTCACGCTCAAAACTGTTCGAATGGTTACTTGTCAAAGAGTCTCGCGGAGATTTCTTCTGGAGAGATCAGTACAAAAATGAAGTTGACATTATTCTCGTGAAAGACAATGTTCCTCCCATTCCCATAGAAATAAAGTATGGAAAGATTGACGTGAGAGGAGTGGACTTCTTTATGAAAAAGTTCGGCGTGAAAAAAGGTTATATTGTTTCTTCCGAACGTTCAGACAGTCTCACGATACCCGCAGGAGAGCTCCGCGTCATTCCTGCACACGTATTCCTTCTCGAAACGCTCAAAGAACTCTGAATGTACAGAAATCTGAAGACACATTCGTGTTCGAAATGGGAAAATTAGTGAAGAGAAGGCGATATTGAAAAGTCCTCTGCTACCTTCCTGCGAACCTCGCAGTATTCATAGTTTCGAGCGTCACGGGGTGCAGGACTGTCGTCCTTATCTTGCACTCGCTTTGCTCATGCAAGAGGTCGCTCCTTTCGGGAACGGTTACAAACTCGCAGAGTTTGGAACTACGTTGCACGAAGTGCGACGGCGTAGCTCCATCTGTGAAACTTCTCAAGGTGAGCTTGGTAGCAGAGGCGAAGCGTAGCGAAGTTTTCAATATCGCCGAAGAGAAGATAGTTTTTTATAGGTGTTCCTCAGTTTTTTAAAGTATGTTTGAAGTTTTGACAATCAATGATTTAACAGCAGAAGAAAGGGCCGTTTACGATAGTATTCTAGATATGTTTGATGGTATATTGAATAAACCTGCACGAGCAGGTGATGATTCACTATCTGCTGACTACGTTCCAAAAACGACTCAAGGTAGATGTAGAGTGTATAGTCACGAAACTCACCAGTTCTCGCAGGACGGTTCTCTGAATTATTTTAGACTATTTTTGACACCACCCGATGCAGAAGAACAGGATAGGTGAAGTTCCTACCCGAACCATCTTTTCTTCTTGCTCGATCGTCTCTTTTTCGTTGCTGGTTCTTCGTTGTCTGTGTCGCGAGTTTCTGTGTCGTGCTCTCTTGCGGGAGTGTGATGAAGAGTGGTTCAGAGTAGTTCCTTTGGAGTTTCAAACTTTTTGTCCGAGTAGACAATCTCCTCACACTGACTTATGGCATTTTTGCAGATGTTCATCATAGTCTCATACCCCGCTTCTACTTCTTCCATCTTGATACGTGAACCATACCTCGCGTTTTCTCGTTCATCAACATTTGACATTTCGGTCTTTTCGTTATGAACCGTTATCCTGTCGATAAAATCATCATCATACTCTATAAGCCCACAATTTTTCACCATTCTTAAAAAGAGTGCAGTGCACCGCTGGCTTCTTGTTTCAACACCAAATTTTGAGAGTATCGCAAGCCCGCAATAATAGAGCGTGTAGAAAAACTCCTCTGGAATTTTGTAGTCGAACCCTTTCTTTTTGAAATCGTCGCACAGCTCAAGAGTCATTTTCGCTTTGATGAGAAACTCTTTTGCACGTTCAGTATCTTGTTCTCCTACGAGCAATCCTTTGTGTTTCTTTCCTTTCTTCTCGTCTTTTAACGCGTTCAAAAAGCAGTCTTTCAACTCTTTTTCTTTCGTTGCTTTTTCATCCATTGTTATACCGTCCGTCGTATGGTTTTTATGAATTCTTGTTGACCGAACAAGACAACTCCTTTCTTTATCGCGTCTATGAAGATTTTATTTTTTTGGAGGAGTTCTTCTTCAAACTCTTCCTTCGTGAGAATATTCGAGTGTATTTTTTTAATCTGTGTTTTCTGTATTCTTGACACTTGTTCGCTGATGGTGTGAAGGTGCTTCTTGTCTGCAATGATAAGAATATCAATATCGTTTGCTTCTTTTGGTGAGTGAAGAATACTTCCGAACAGGATGACCATCTTTGCTGATGGCGCTATTTGTTGAAACGTATCACTCCATCGTTTATTTTTTTGTGCTTCCTCTGTAAGAAGAAGATCGAGATGTTTCTCCGTCAAGGGAGTTGTCCAATTGAGTTCAAGAGTATACGTGCTCTTTTTTTCTTTGCCGACGGGGGTCATATGGATGAGTTTTTCTGCCTCTATTTTTTTCAGTGCTTTCCACGTACCAACTCGACTCAATCCTATTTCTTTGGAAAGAGAGGTTATGGTGTGTTGAGTAAAGAGGGTTTTCAATAGTCGTAGCAGGATAATGTTTGTTGTTTCCATTTTGTTAATAACCATTAACTAAGTGGTAACAGTCATATATAAACCTTTCTTTGATACATGGAGAAACTCTACCCGAACCATCTTTTTTTTGATGTTCTTGTATTTTTTGTCTTCGTGTTCTGCAGTGCCGAAAACTTTATATATGGTATTAAACCATACTATTATGGTTGCTTATGGCTAATGAAACATTGAAGATACTGGAACTCTTGATTGACCATCAGAAGAGCACGTTCAGTATTCGAAAAATCTCTCAAATGAGGAAGATTAATTATAAATCCGCTCACGGTGCGGTGATGCGATTGAAAAAAGCAGAACTTATTAGTTTTGAACGAGTGGGAAACACGATTGCAGTTGGTTTCAAGAATGATTTTAGTTCCTTGGTGTTCAGCGTCGAGGATGAACGGAGAAGAAAACTTCTCAGAAACCCCCATAGTAATGAACTGTACAGGCGAGTACAGAGCGTTGTGCCTTCGTTCGTTCTTCTCGTGTTTGGAAGTTCTGCAAAAGGAACAGCAACGAAACACTCAGATATGGATGTTATGGTTATCAGTGATGAATCGAAAGACGTCGAAGATGTTCTTCGACTACTCCCTCTGAAATTACACGTTGTTTCGTTGACTCGCAAAGAATTTTTGCAAATGGCGAAGAGTAAAGAGTTCAGTGTCGTAAGCGAAGCGATGCAGAATCGCATCATTTTAATAGGTATTGAAGAGTATTACCGATTGGTGGACAATGTTAAGCGAACAACGAATCAAAGAAGCTGAAACGAACGCGAGATAGTACACGAGTGATGGATTATTGAAACGAGTATCTTCCCCCGACATCAACGTCACCCGTATCATCATTAAGAATTGCGAGGAAAGTTTGAGAATGGCGGAACTTGCTTTCATGACGGGAAACTCTCCGCTCTGGGCTGTTGTTTGTTCGTACTATGCAATGTTTTACGTCGCAAATGCGGTGTTGTACGAATCAGGAATAAAAGTTGGTGATAAGATTGTTCATAAGGTGACTGCCGACGCACTCATCGTTTTCGTAAGATTAAAACTGGCAAAATCATTAGTTGAAGATTATGAGC
>CAYHWM010000067.1:0-6891 GCA_964359925.1 uncultured Methanosarcinales archaeon | reverse complement strand
ATGGTTCGATTGTTTTCAGGATACGCTCCTGCATCTCACACGTTTTTTGTTCCTTTAGTGAATGGGAAGCTTGTTGAGGATGGAGTCCGTTCCGTTAATGAATATTTCCAGCACGCTGCGGATTCGAGAATTGAAGAATTAATGGATGCGAACGGCACGAGGCATTACCGTCTACCCATCGTTGCAGAACGGTCGAGAAACGTGTGGCTTTCTCTCGTCGAGAGAACACTCTTTCCTGACCTTCCTGATGACAAATATTTTGAACCCGCACCTCCGGAAGTCGTGTTGGGGTCGTATCTCGCACTGAATCCTGGAATCTTGCTCGCGAGAGATTTAAGAGCTCCTTGGAAGACTGTTTCTCAAGAGATGTATGCTGAAGAGGGACTTATCGACCTCATGCTTCATTCTGATTCTGAAGAGACTGGAGTGATCGTCGCTCCGGGAGGGACGTCTGTTCTTGATTTCTTGCGAGAGCTCATTCCAGAGTCTGAACAGTTTGGTCCAGTAAATCAGTGCAAACCTTATAGTGGAAAGACGTGGATCTACACTCGAAGAGATAAAGCGGTCGATACGTCTGAGTTCATAGGGTACGAGATGCCTCGAAATCCTGGAACCGTTGTTCTCCAACCTCCACTCTTCCGACCGTACAGGACGGGGAAAGAGGAAACTGCGAGTGCAGGCGTCGAGATTCGTTGCTCGAAGACGTACTCGTTGATTGATGATGTGAAAGTGAGTATGGAGAAGTGAACGTATGACTGACGAACCAACTCGTGAGGGAGTATCGCCGGAGAGCATTGATGAGTGTTGCGGGATTTCTTTGTCGTGGATTCCTTTTGAGGAGATTGATAATCATGGAAGAGCGTGTTCGTGTCCTTCGTGTAAGAAGGAGTATATAGTGAACGGGAATACGGGAGCAGTGTACGAGAAACTTGCGGGAGCTGAGGGGTTTGTTCATCGGTCGTGCGGAACTATTGTGCGAGCAGTACAAAGGGTTCACTCGATTTGGGAGCGTGGAACAACTGGAGGGTATGGAGAGGTCGCTCGAGAACTTATCCCGTATTGTCCGAAGTGCGAACAAGTTCCGGAAACGAGAGGGGCTCCAGTTTTCTACAAGCAACCAGTTATCAGGGATGGGGCTATAGACCTCGCAGCGACTGATGGGTGGGAGAAGTAGGTTTTTTTTACAAGTTTTTCCATGCTTCGTCTTCCTCTTTAGTGTTCCATAATTTCGAGAGTGTTTTTTCCGAAGCGAGCATGGTGGCGATTCGTTGATTTTTTTTGTCAAGCACTGCATTCGTCATGATTCCATCGGAAGCGTCCGTTTATTTAAATGCTACTTTTCCTCGCCAAGTACGTCATACTCGACCAATAGTTTATATACTCATCATAGCGTTGTTCACGTATGGCTCGTGTGATGTTTAAGCAATTGTGTGCGAGATGTAAGAAGACGATGGTTCTTATTTCTACGGGGACAAAGTTTCCACTCTGTTATAATTGTCAAAAGCCAGAATTGCAAGGTAAGATCACTGATCCTGTGATGAAGAAAATGTTTGATATTCCTGAGAAGCATTATGAAGAGAATTCTTTCCTTAGATCAGTAAAATCTTTCTACTTGAGGTCAGGTAGACTCTCCGACAAGCAATTAGCCGCATTCAAGAAAGTGGTTGCGACGCTGTCAGAAAAGAAAGAGTGAGTTGGTTCTTCTCTTCAGTTTTTGTTGTTTTCTCCATTTCACGGTTCGTTCTTTCTCGCGTCGACTTCTTCTCTGAATATCGTATGAAGTGTTGGGTCGTCGTACGTTTTTCCTCGGAGGAGTGTTTTCGCGCATTCTCCCATGCGGTTATACATAAACCTTATTTTTTTTCTCGTTGTTGCTTCTCCGTGGTGAGCGAGATACCAAGAAAGATTCTCGTCAAAGAACGATAACCTATCTGCGTCTTTCAGTACGTCAGTGTCAGGATCTCCCACGAATTCGTGGTGGAGTACGTAGTGGTGAACGGCAACGATGAACGGGTGTTTGAATCCTTGTTCTCCGAGAAGTCCAGAGATAATCGCCGCACTTCGTTCTGAGTGTTCTCGTTTGTGCGCGTCGTAATCGACAAACTTTTCTTTGTTTTCTCCGCCGACTCGTGGAGGAACTCCTCGTTCAATATCGTGGGAGAGTGCTGCGATTTGTAACGCGTACTCCGCGTCGGGCTTTAATTGGAGAACATAGTATCGTACACGCTCGGCGTGAGCGACTTCCGTTGATACTGGAGATTGTGCGAGAATGGAGAGGATTCTCTCTTCTAATCTTTCCTCGTCAAGACTTCCTTCTGATGACCCTCGACTCATATGCGAGAGAAGGGATTTGAACCCTCGAACTCTCTAAGAGACAAGCTCCTGAAGCTTGCGCATTTGACCACTCTGCCACCCTCGCATTATTTCTTTTCGTATGCTCGTCGTGTTTAAAATGGTTGCGTTGAGTGAATGGGTTTTGAGAAAGTGCCGAAAACCTTCCGGCGTTGCCGGAAAAACTGGTTGTTTTCCACTTGTTTTTCGTTGTTCTTCCGGTTCAACTCGGAAACTTTTCGAACTTTTCGGAAGCGTTCCGGAAAACTCTTCGCAAGATATATGAATCGTGTGTTCAATAGAAATCATTAAATAGAAGAAGTATACATCATATAGTGGTGATGTATATATGGTGCAGGCAATGATAACTATTTCCGAACAGGCGAATCAGGTGTTGAACATCGTCAAAGCTCGTGAGAACTTTCGTGATAAGTCCGAAGCGATTGACTTCGTCGTCGTCCAGTATGGCGTGACTCTTCTCGAACCATCGCTGAAGCCCGACTACATAAAAAAGTTGGCGAGATTGGAGAAAGAAAAGTGCGTTGCTTTCAAGTCTGTTGCCGAGTTGCGAAAAATGCTGGAGAAAGAGTGAAGAGGTGTTGAGGTGCTATGTATGAGTATGAGCTACTGCCATCGTTGGAGAAGATATTGAAGAAGCTTTTCAAACGAGGTACGTGGAAAGCACCATAAGGTTGAAATCCACTATGTCTCGACGCTGGCGCGTCACGGGGGGTTGTCCCTTACGGGGACGTAGCGCAATGTGTTCTTCGTCGAGGATTTCAAAGGAGCTTTCCACGTACCAAACGAGATAAAGTGTTGTACGAAGCGGTTCTTGGAAAAATTGAAGATGTTATTACTTCTGATAGTGTTGAACATTACAAAAACCTTCAGTACACTTTGAGTGATAGGAAGAGGGTTCACGTTGGTAATTTTGTTCTCGTGTTTAAGTTTGTGAAATCTGAGAATAAGGTGGTGTTCGTCGACTTCGATCATCACGACAACATTTATGAACGATAGGCGGGCGCTATTCCCTCGACATTGTTTTCTCAAATCGTAATCTTTAAAACGTTCCCGTATTTCTGTGAGTGTTATGGTTGACGTGTTGGAGTCGTTGGTAGAGTTTTTGTCTTCTGGTCGTGTGGACTCGTTTGTGAAGAGCGCGTATGTTGCTTCTTCCAGTACTGGTTTGTCTTCGAATATCGGAGGATTTGTTGAGGAGTTATACGCTCGCGCGGCTCGTTTGAAGGAGGATTTTGATTCTGCTCTTTTGAGGGGGGTTCTTGTTCCTTCGGATAAGGAGACTGACCAGTTGACTGTGTTGTTCGCTTCTGCCGACACGCATTCTTCTCGGTGTAGGGATTTTGTGTTTGCTGATGGTCGGGAAGTTTCTGATAGTTTCTTTTGCGATTTTCTTCAGCTCGCGTTTCGAGTCACGATTCTCGAAAAGAGCATTCAGTACTTGAGTAATGGGAGAACGCTTCCGAGTGATGGCTCGCTCACGTTTTCTCCGTCGGGAACAGTTCAACACTTGAGTATTAATCTTGAAGCTTCAACCATTCCTATTGAGCGAGTAGTTTCTTTGCAGGGTGATGCTTTGTTTTTGAAGAGTATGGAGTATGTTCGAACGAGTCCTTCTACTGCGACGTGTCGGTGGAGGTGGGGGTATGAGTGAAGAGTGTGCGAAGGGTGGATCGGTAAGTATTTCTCAGCGCACATCTGTGAGTGGTATTATT
This sequence comes from uncultured Methanosarcinales archaeon, assembly GCA_964359925.1. Taxonomy (GTDB): domain Archaea; phylum Nanobdellota; class Nanobdellia; order Woesearchaeales; family ARS49; genus JACQMS01. The sequence goes on along the minus strand of CAYHWM010000067.1, from coordinate 2,827 downwards.
CTTCGAGAGTATCATGTGGGAGTTCCTCAAGTGTTGATCGTCAGAAAGCGATCATCGTGGATTCTTCCGGGAGGAAAGCACGATGGTGGTGAGCGCGATAGTGATTGTTTGGATCGTGAGCTTGGTGAAGAGTTGGTGTTTCGTTGCTCGCGTTCAAACAGTATGGAGTGTTTGAGGGTGTCACTCCTCATACTGGCGACGTGCTGAAAACGTTCGCGTACTTGGCATACATTGACGGAGAGCCGATTCCTCGTGAAGAAATAGAAGAAGTTTCGTGGACTATGATTCCGAGAACGTATGAATTGTCAGACATTACGAGGAAGATTGTTGAACAATTGTGTGTTGATGGGATTTTGATGGAGTGAACAATTTTGTGAGCGTCATTTTTTTTGATTTTTTACAAATCACAGTAGTCATCTCATATGTCACATTCTACATCTCACATTCCACATTTTATATCTTGTAGTATCATCCTTCTACTGTTTCGAACAATTTTCCTGCGAGCCACACCATCGCGATAGTGAACACGACTAATACGATGGCGCTCGTCGTGAATCCTATTTGTTGGATGCCTGTCAGTGCGGCTCGTGTTCCTTCGACTCCGTACGTTATAGGATTCATTTGAACCAACCATTGCAACCACCACGGTGCCGTTGAGAAGGGAAACAATGCCCCTGAGAGGAAGAACAACGGAAACAACACGAGGTTGACAATCAAAACGAATCCTTGAGTGTCGTGAATCTTCACAGCAAAAGCGACTCCGATACTCGTCGCCGCTAATCCAGTAAGGAATAAGTATCCGAACGCGATGAATACTCCCGTCACGCTTTGTATCGGCATTCCTGCGATGATGGCGACGAATGTCATTAATATTCCCTGTCCCAATCCAACAACTGCTCCGCCCAGAACCTTGCCAAAAATGACTTCCCATCGTGGTACGGGAGCGATGAGTGTTTCTTTCAGCGAGCCGAATTGTCTCTCAAAAATTAATTCGATGCCTGTGAACATGGAGTGGAAGAGGACTGTCATGAGGATGATTCCTGGAGCGGAAAACACGAGATAATTTTCTCCAATGCCTGGCAAATTAATGTGCTTCAAACCGACTGACAAGAACAACAAAAAGAAGAGTGGCGTGACGAGCGCGACGAGCCATCGCAGTTTATGTCTCCAGTAGCGTATCATTTGTCGTTCGAACACTGTGATGATTCCTCTCATGATGACTGCCTCCCCATTGTGTGGAAGAGTTTTCCTTCGGTTTCTGTAGCGTTTTCTTCTCGCATAGTTCTCCCCGTTAAATGCAGAAACACGTCTTCGAGTGTTACTTTGTGGATGTCGACAGTGTCGATGTTGATTCCTGCTCTGTGTAAGTGTCGTAAGAGTTTTGGTAGTTCTTCAGATGCGTTGTCTGCGCGAACCTCAAAAAATCCGTCGACTCCTCCAACTTTTTTCCACGTGTACTCTCGCAATTCTTGTCCGATGTCTTTCTTGCTTGACACTCTGAGGATTTCTCCGCCGACGAGTTTTTTCAATTCGGAAGCAGTTCCTTCTGCGATGATTTTTCCGTGGTCGATGATCGCGATTTCGTCGCATAATTTTTCTGCTTCTTCCATATAGTGTGTAGTCAGTAGGATTGTTGTTTTGCCTTTCAGTTTTGCAAGGTATTCCCAGAGATGGTTGCGAGTTTGTGGGTCGAGTCCTGTTGTTGGCTCGTCGAGGTATAATACGTCAGGGTCGTGGACGAGTGCTCTGGCGATTTCCATTCTTCGACGCATTCCACCAGAGAACGTGCGAGCGAAATCATCTTTTCTATCATACAGTCCAACGAGTTCCAATACTTCGCGTATTTTTTTCTCCGCTCTCTCTTTCGATACTCCGTACAGTTTGGCGTGCATTCTCAAAATCTCGTACGCTGTGAGCTCGTCGTCGTGTGATGGGTCTTGGAAGACGACTCCTTGAACTTGTCGTACTTGTAAGGGGTATTGGATTGCGTCGACTCCGAAAACGTTTACTGTTCCGTCTGTTGGTTTTTTTAGCGTTGAAAAAATGCTCATGAGCGTCGTCTTGCCTGCTCCGTTTGGTCCTAACAATCCGAAGAATGTTCCTTTTTTCACGTGCAACGAAACGTCATCGAGAGCTTTCAAACTACCGTACTCTTTCACGATGTGTTCCGCGACGAGAGCGTACGTCATAGGTTGTTCAGCGTTCTTCTTCTCCAGCAATCTTTATAAACTCTTCTTCTCGAGAAAATGTATGTCATTGCCCATCTTCGAAACGTTGCTTGCCGTTCTCATCGTGAGTGGTATTTCTTTGTTAGGAGTTGTTACGTTGTACTTGAATGATACATTTTTGAAAAAGATTCTTCTCGTTCTCGTGTCGTTCTCTGCTGGTGCGTTGTTTGGTGATGCGTTTTATCATATTCTTCCAGAAGCGGTAGAGTCTGCTGGTGGTTTGACGACGACGGTAGCGTCAGGGACTATTCTTGGTATTCTTGTTTTTTTCGTTCTCGAAAAGTTTTTGCACTGGCATCATCATCACGCTCCTCATAAGGTGGAGGAGCGTCACGGGAAGCACGAGGCTGAGCAGTGTGTTGAGTCGTATGCGACGATGAACTTGGTTGGTGATGGTCTTCACAATTTGCTCGATGGTGTTATTATTGCTGGTAGTTTTATGGCGAGTATTCCTTTGGGTATTGCTACGACTGTCGCTGTTGCTCTTCACGAGATTCCTCAAGAGTTGGGAGATTTTGGTGTTCTTTTGAAGGGTGGTTTTTCTAAGCGTCAAGCGGTGGGGTTGAATTTTCTTTCGGCTCTTGTAGCAGTTCTTGGAG
>CAYHWM010000066.1:0-6893 GCA_964359925.1 uncultured Methanosarcinales archaeon | reverse complement strand
AGCGTCGAACAAGTAAGAAAGTATTTCGACGACGAACAAGTAGATATTCTCGCAATAGAACTCGACGAAGGAAGACTCCACGCACTCATCGAAGATACCAAACACGACACGAAACAAGAACGAAGAACGAAAGGAAAACGACGAGGAGGAATATCACTCCGCGAAGTACGAACGATAGGAGTGAAAGGATACTTGTTCGCAAAACTCGCTCACTGGGCAGAACACTCACTCGGAGACAAAGTAGGTAGTGCTCCCGGAACAGAGATGCTCTCCGCGTACCACATTGCTCGAGCAAAAAATATTCCCGTTGCACTCGTCGACCAAGATGTTCGCATCACGCTCAAAAACATTTCCCGAAGATTCACGTGGGGAGAACGATGGAACTTCGTGAAAGACATATTCCTCGCAATACTCACAGCACTCCACATCGTCAAACCAAACAAGACAGCACAACTCGTCCTCCAAGACTTAACAAAAGTACCAAGAGAACACCTCATCCAAGAACTTCTGAAAGAAACAAAAAAAAGATACCCGACACTCTACTACACGCTCGTCACGGAAAGAAACAAAATCATCGCTCGACGTATAGCGTCGCTCCAACACGAACACCCATCGGCGCACATCCTCGCAGTACTCGGAGCAGGTCACGAAAAAGAAGTCATCACGTTGTACCAGAAGTATATGAAAGCTGACTATTTCCAGCAAACATCTGTGTCAACCGACGCTACCTTTAAAAAGCCAAAACTCTGAGAACGACGTATGCGCCCCTCAGAGAAGAGAAGAAATCCCTATCTTGACAAGATACTACGACACTCGCCACCCGATATGGGTCAGGTGAGAACTTTTTTTGTGTTGTCATTCGTTCTCGCGTTCATCTTGTCATCCAATGATTGGGGAGTGAACGCTTTCAGCTTGGTGACAGGATTAGGAAACCTCATCATCTCCTTCTTTGTCGTCTTACTATCGTACGGAGCTCACAACGCAGTCCAACGATGGTACGCGGCACACAGAGGATACCAACCAGAACACCTCCCATGGATACCGGGAATCATACTCGGACTCATTCTGGCATTACTCTCGAACGGAAACATACTCTTCCTCGCAGCATCAGGAATAACGATACACCACCTCACCGTTCAACGATTAGGAACGTTCAGGTACGGAGTCAACGTTCACATCCTCGGAAAGATAGCACTCCTCGGACTCCTCACGACAGCAATCATTGCAGGAATAGCAAAAACAATACTTCTCACGACAAACCTCACATCACTCCCACTCTACTTCTTCACGAAACTATACACGTTCAACCTCTTATTCCTCATATGGAACGCGCTACCACTACCACCACTCGACGGGTCACGATTCTTCTACTGGTCAAGAATGAACTACGTATTCTGGAGCATGGGAGCACTCACGTACTTCTTACTCCTTTCATTCGGAATACGATCACTTCTCCTCTCGTTCATCGTAGCACTCATCGCACTCGCACTCTACTACACGTTTTACGAACGACACTGGTGGAACCCATCGGGTGTAGATTTTCCTGGGAAGAAGTAGAAAGTGGATTGTAGGTTGTAGGAAGTGGGATGTGGGTGGTAGGACGTGGGCAACAGTAGTGACATTAGTTTGGTGCTTGTAGTGCTTCTTCTATGAGTACATCAATAGTTTGAGTTACTTCTTGCTGTTCCTTTCTGAACTTCGACAATCTTTCCCTCAACTCGGGAGCCAAAACGATAGTATATCTTTTGTTTCCCCATTCTTTGACGTATTCTGGAGCGATGAATCGCATAGGATTTCCATCTCTGGAAACTGCAACGTCAACACTCCCGTCATTGTTCAAATCACGAAGATCTAACTTTCCGTACATTGAGTGCGGTATCGATGTTGGTTTGTCTTGGTAGCTTTGCTGGCTTGCGGGAGTTTGTGTGCACCCCATTGATAGTACTAAACTTGCTCCGATTACCATTTTTTGTAGATAGTTCATTGTTGTTTCCTCCAATTGTTTTTCTTATTCATAGTATTTCACACAACTATTTAATATGTTGTCGTCGCTTTTCTACGGCAGTTTAGAAATGTTTAAATAGGTATCAACCAATCAGTTGTTCATGGAAGAACAATTACGAGAATATGGACTTTCAGAGAAAGAAGCAAAAGTATACTTAGCGTGTTTGAAATCGGGCTCGTGTACCGCTAACAAAATAAGCTCGCTCACCAATCTACGCAGAAGCACCACCTATGATATTCTCGAATCACTCAAATCTCAAGGTCTCATCAGTTCTTTTATCAAAGATAAAAAATACTACTTTCAATCTGCAGAACCCTCAGAACTCTTATCAGTTCTCCACGCAAAAGAAAAAAAGTTGAAACTCATACTACCACAACTCGAAAAACTGAAAAAGACGTTCACAGAAAAACCAAAAGTGCAACTCTTTGAAGGAATAAAAGGAGTCACCGCATTACTCGAAGAATTATACAAAGAAAAAGAACTCTTTATCTATGGTTCAGCAATCAAAGTTCACGAAGCACTCAAACACATTCCTGAATCTTTCGCTCTCAAAAGAGTCGAACAAAAGATAGTACTCCGTGCAGTATTTGAACGCTCAGAATACGCAGATTTCAGAATCAAAGACCCCAACATTAAGAAATTCACAGAAATGCGATTCCTCGAATCCATGAAAGAACTACCAACAGTAACACTCATCGCAGGAAACCAAATAGGAATACTAACATTAGAAAAAGAAATAGTAGGAATACACATCACCAATAAAGAAGTCAGCACAACACACAAGAAACTATTCGAGAATTTTTGGAAACAAGGGAAACTATAGTATCATTCTTTTCTCCAGTCTCACTCTGGAAACTTGAACGTTCTCACCCTTCCCTCTTTTATGTCTTTGAACGATCGAAGAAGTGATTCTAAGAACTCAGTTTGTTCTTTCACGATTTCTTTCTGAGTACTATTTTTCATGAGTGTCTCCTTTTCCTTTCTTTCCTCTTGGTCGTATTTCAAGAAATGCCGAGCGTACCTTCTTTATGAGTAGTTCTTTTTTTCGCAACATCTTTCTCAGTTCATCATCCATAGTATGAATAGGTGTATTTGTCATTTATAATCTTTTCCTCTTCCTGCCATTTCTTTGAGTGCGGGAAGATTATTCAATGTGCTCTTTATTATCTCGGCTTGTTGCTTCTTATCTGAAACTTCCACTACCAAGATAACAATTTCTTTCTCGTAAATGAGATAATACAAACGAAATTTTCCTTGTTTCAGTTCCCTGAACCATCTATATCCGAGAGTTTTCCCCAGTCCGAAAGGGTTCACTTTGACTTTTCTCAACTGCCTGACAAATCTTTCTTTTAATTCATCAGGCAGTTTTTGAAAACTCTTCGCAAATGCCTTAGTCTCCTTGAGTTCAAACATTCACTCACCAAACACGCCCTCAAGCATCCGTAATGCCTTCTTCTTCAATCTTGAAGATAGCTTCCATCTCGGGAATGTTCGGAGCGTCGACCATCTTCGCAACTCTCGTCCCTTTCTTCCCTTTCCTCACGTATACTCGATACGTCGAGTTGTGAGCGACGATGTGTCCACCAATACTCTCCGTCGGGTCACCGAAGAACGTGTCTGGCTTCGCCATGACTTGGTTCGTCACGTAGATAGCAACGTTGTACATATCGCCAATCTTTGCTAACGCGTGCATATGCTTGTTAATCTTCTGCTGACGATCAGCAAGCGTACCTCTCCCGACAAACTCTGCACGGAAGTGAGCAGTTAAACTATCAACGATGACCAATTTCACTTTCATACCTTGCTTCTTAATCAAGTCCTCAACCTTTTCACCAAGCAATGCTTGATGATCAGAGTTGAACGCTTTCGCAACCTTGATGTTCTTCAACACGGTATGAGGGTCGAGCTTGAGAGCTTTCGCAATAGAAACAATACGCTCAGGCCTAAACGTTCCTTCCGTATCAATGAACACGACGACGTTCTCAGGGTCCAACAATTGACACCGAACAGCGAGAACGTGAGCGAGCTGAGACTTCCCACTACCATACTGCCCATACACTTCCGTAATCGCACCCGTCTCAATACCGCCACCGAACAGTTTGTCAAACTCCTTACTCCCCGTCGTAATTTTCACGATCTGCTCACGCTTCTTGAGAACTTCGTCACCAGTCATAAAACCCATCTCCAGATTACTTCGTGCTATTGCAATAATCTTCTTCGCAGTCTGCTCAGACATCTCCGTAGCGCCAACGAGCTCACCGGGAGTAGCGACAGCAATGCTTAACAGGTCAGTGTAGCCAGCAGCTTCCATTTTGACAATCGTTGCAGCACCAACACCGGGCAAGTCTGCAATCGTCACGATCTTCTTTTTTTGCTCACTTTGTAATTCATCCATAAGTTCTGGATCCTCAAGTACAAGTTCTTGTCTCATAGTTTCATCCTCCTTTTAATCATTTGTGTGATTGTTCGTATGATGACGGGGATTCCACCCCATCATCATTTCCGAGAGCGAGCTCGTCGAACGCCTTTGATAATACGAGAATCGCTTTCGGAATCTCGTTCATCATCAACGTATTCGTCGACTTCCACTCCTCACCGGCTTTGAATCTCTTCTGAAAGGTCACCGTACGGTAAGGACCTTTCTCGTTGCTATTTTCCCAAATGGCTGCTTGAATCGTTCCAGCCCTGAACGCTTTCACAGGTTTTTTCATACCAAATCACCAATGAGTTCAGAGGAACCATTCTTTAAGTGCCTTCAGTGGAAAAAACCGGAACGCTTCCGGAACTACCGCAACCTCTCCGGTTCAGACCGTAACACTTCCGGAATTCCTGCAGAGTCGTTCTCGCGCAAAACGGAAAACTCGTAAGCCTTCCGGAGCACTAATTCAGCCCTCGGAACGTCGCTCATACGAAAACTATTCGTCTTCTGCCAAGCACCATTCTTGTCCTTAAACGAACGATCCAACGACACAGTTTTGTACTCGAACTTTTCACGAGAACCATCCTTTTCGGACTCATTGACCCACACCGTAGCCTGGACAGCTCCAGATCTAAACACTTTCTCAGGTTTGTTGTTTGTTTGTTTGTTGTTCATTTCATACCACCTCGCATTCCTCACCACCACGCTCACGCGCGTTGATGATGTGCACACGCCTTAGCATACGCACATTTCGGATTTTTTTTCAGTTGCGAGCTTCACATTCTTTTTTATGCACATTTCATATTCTCACATTTCACTGTTTGATGTGCGAGTAGCGACAAGGCGGAAGAGGTAAACCGCCAAGTCTCCGTCGCAATAAACATACGAGTCACGGTTGTTTAAATAGTCCAGCCCAGAATGTCCAGTGGCCAGTGGCACACCAAAAAATGAATGATCGTCGTCTTATTTCTACTCAAAAAAGGCAGATTTGGGGGTGTCCAGTGGCGCGGTGGGAAGTAGGAGGTAGGAAGTGGGGAGTAGGAAGTAGGAGGTGGGTTGTGGGGAGAAGAAAATGTGGAAATGTGAGAATGTGGAATGTAGAAGCAACAGCCATTCTCTCCTTGTTGTTCTTCAACAAGAAAAGAAAGAAGTGAATAGTATTCTTTATGAAGTTTGATCGACAACCCTTTTCTTTTTCCTTCTCAAATGCCTCCACACAAAGTAGCAGAAGAGGATCACGAGTATAATGAAGACGGGAATAGAAACGTACTCAGAGTATTGTTTAACAATCTCCCAATTCTTACCGAGAGCATACCCTGCGTATGCGAGAATAGTATTCCAAGCAGTCGCTCCTAAAAGAGTGTACAAGAGGAACTTTTTCTTGTTCATCCCTCCCATGCCTGCAGGAATAGAAATCAAGTGACGAACGACGGGAACAAACCTGCTAATGAACACAGTTATTTCTCCACGTTCTCTAAACCATCGATGAGTGGCTTCCAAGTCTTCATCACTCAAAAGAACATACTTTCCATACCGTTGAACAATCACACCACCGCCATAGAATCCAATATAGTACGAAAGAAGAGAGCCAAGAACGCTCCCGAGAGAACTGAACAAGATAACAAGAACAAAACTCATATCGCCAGTAGCTACAAGATACCCTGCAAAAGGCATAACGAGTTCCGAAGGTATAGGAACAATCATACTCTCCATAGTCATCAAGAGAACAATGCCAGGATAGCCGAGCGTTGAGATGATACTGGTACAAAGAGCTCCAAGATACGCTAACAGTTGAGAGATGATTTGCATACGTGTTCACCAGTGTTATTTTTGTAAAAAACGAATCATATAATTATATCTTCTAAAATATCTTTCTTTATGAGTTCTATATTAAACAAGTAATCATTGTGCAAAAAAGTTTCATATAACGATTTTTTCGTCGTTTTCCACCCAACGCCATCAGTCACCCAAATTAAGTCTATTCTTTGTGATTTCAGAAAACCAAAAAGGTATTTATATTCTCCGGCAGTAGATTTTAGTTTAGAACCTCCACCACCATAAAAATTAGTTTCAAAAACGAAAAGTCTATTTTTTGTCTTGTTAAATATCGCAAAATCAAATAATCTATTTGTTTTATCTAACTTGATATCGAAGTTCCACTTGGTTTTAATTTTCAATTTTGTCGCCTGAGAAATATACTCGAAATCGTTATTACCGCAAAATTTCTTAATTTCTTTCTCAACTAAACTTTCCATAAATTTTCCAGTGCGGTTTTTTCTCGCGTTTGTGTCCATTCCAACTTCTACTCCGATACAGTAGTCCACTACACTTTTAATATTTTTGTCTTCAAAAACCTGTTTTAAACCAGAATCTCTAAAAAATTTAAGAAGCCCGTCTTTTAATTTAGGTGTGAGTGCAACCGAGTTATTGAATAGTTCCTCTTTACTCTCCGAAATGAGCAGTTCAGAA
>CAYHWM010000065.1:0-6922 GCA_964359925.1 uncultured Methanosarcinales archaeon | reverse complement strand
TCATCATAACAAAAACAACCGTTCACCAGTCAAACAAGTAATATGTCCCACAGCCTTAAGTTTGGTAACTTATTTAAACTCGATAAGAAAAAGAAGGAGCATGATTTGGTTTTTAAAGAAAAAACAAAGTCGTAAGTATGTTGATTTTGTTTCTGATAAAGATTTCCTCGAGTGTGTGAAGTGGGTTTGTGATGCATATCCTGAAGAGTCTCTTGAAATTGATACAAAATCACTTGGAAGAAACGCACTCGACGTATTTAAAATGGTCTTTGATGTTGTTCACAGTGAATTATCTGTTGATGAATGGGTAAAAAGAGAAAAAACAAGACAGCAGGATAAAACAATAAATAACAGGATTGGAGAGTTTCATCAGAAACTTCTTGGTAAAGTTGATGGTTGGACAAATCTTGGAATTGGTCACGAATCTCATGTTGATTTGAAAAAGAATGATAATACTGTGTTTATAGAACTTAAAAACAAGGAGAATACTACAAACTCAGACTCGAGTGCACAGGTTAGGAAAAAACTGGAAAACATCCTTAAAGTGTATCCCAAAGCTACTGCTTATTGGGGTTTTATTTTAACAACGAAAGGTTCAGGCATATCAAGTTGGACTCAAAGAGGACAAGAAGAAAACCCGAAACTGAAGAGAGTTTGGGGCAGTAAAGTGTATGAACTTATTACTGGTAAGAAAGATTCTTTGGAGCAAACATGGAAAGCAATTCCTAAAGCTATAGCTACAATAAGAAAGTCCGATAATAAAATGAGTGTTAGTGACCAACAAAAACTTTTAATGTTTTTTGAGTCCTCGTTTGGGAATCGACACCCGTAAGGCACTCCATAATACTTACTCCAATTGCTTCTGCAAGTTTTACGGGAACAGCATTTCCTATTTGTTTGTACTGTGAACCGACTCCTCCCATAAATTTCCATTCATCAGGGAATGTTTGTATTCGTGCGTATTCTCTCACAGTAAATGGTCTGGTTTCTTCAGGGTGTATTCTGTCTGTTTGTTTTTGTGCTGGAGAAGTTGTCAAAGTGAGGCATGGTTCATCCCAAGAAATTCTTCTTGCCATTCCTCGTTTCCCTCCTCCGCTGTTAAAACTTTTTCCCAAATATTTCTTTTGTAAAACTATTGGTAAATCAACCCAACTTCCTCCTGGCGGGACGAGTTTCAAAATATCTTCCCTTTCTTTAGAGTATGTTTGACCTGGAGATTTTGGGACATTTTTAAGTGCTTCTCTCAGCATAATGATTCGGTTGTGTGGTTCTGGATAATGAAATTCTAAGTCATTTTTTGTCCCAACGATGATGACTCTTTTTCTTTTTTGTGGGACTCCGTAATTCATAGCATTCAGTACTTTATACTGCATATTGTAACCAAACCCTGCAAGTATGTCTATCATTGTTTTGAAAGTTCTTCCATTGTCATGCTTTAGAAGACCCTCAACATTTTCTCCTACAATCACTTTAGGATTTACTTCCTTGATGCAACGTGCAAATTCAAAGAATAACGTGCCCCTGATATCTTCAAAACCTAATCTTTTACCCGCATAACTAAATGATTGACAAGGAAAACCTCCTGTGACTACGTCGGCGGAAATTCCCTTGAAACTTACATTTTTAATATCTTCAGCAACAACATTCCAATGAGGTCTATTTTCGTGGAGTGTGGAAACACAGTGTTTATCTATTTCAACAAGCATTTTCTCTTTAAGTCCTGCATTTTCTAACCCTAAAGCAAGACCTCCTGCACCTGCGAAGAGCTCGATAACTGAATATGCTTTTTTATTTTTCATTTTACTTTTCTCCGTATATCTTTTCTAATAACTATTTTTCCATTTTTTAAGTTTCCATACAATTTTTGTCCGGATTCCCATCCCGATTGTTTCACGAGTGTATTTGGAAGAATTATCCAGAATTTTTGGTACTCTTTTTCTTTATATGTTGAATGTTTTTGAGAGAGAAGTTTCATTTTATTCTCCAATACTGGGAGAGTATTTAAATATTTTGGTACCAAAGAATACACTTCCTTCACGGCGTGTTAAGCTAAAATTACTTAATAATTCTCTACGGTAGCCAACTCTTTGGATTCTCGAGTTTCGCTGGCAAATAGTCGCTAATAACGTAATTTAATCCGTGAGCTGCGAGTGCTTGCTGTTCTGCTCTTACTTTTAATCTTACCATATCTTTGAGTGCTTGTTGCCATTGTTTGTAGTGTTGGACGAACGGGTCGTTTTTCATTCCGTCTTCTATTCTTTTCACGTCGATATCTTTGAGTGGGTGTGTTGGTAGTTTGTATTGTGTAATGTCCTGAGCAGTGATGCCGAAGAATTTTGCTTGAGGTACACAAAAGAACTGGTTTAAATGAGCTGCATTTCCTGAACCTACTTTCAACGTTCGGTAAATGTTCAGCCAGCCGTACGGATCGCCGTCACAAAATGCATAAACCGGTATCTTCTTATCATCTGCAAGTCTTCGTATGAATCTTCGAGTCGCTCTCGTTGGTACTCCACCCATACTGATCAAAATACTGTTCGTTTTTTTCCAGTATGAGTGTTTGACGAGTCGTGAGTACATACCTTGGGTTTCTATCGCCAGAATAAAACTTGCTTTCGTTTCGAACTGTAATTGTTCAACGCTGGATGGCACGCTGTACGACCCGCTACCGAATTTTGTGCAATCTATTTTAATTTCTTTTCCTGTCTCTTGGTCTTCATCAATGACTGTCAACGCTCCTGCGACGTCTCCTCCTCTTTCGTCGGGGTAGAACCCTAATTGTTCTCTGTTCGTTCCAAATAACGCCTCCAAGTCTTCCATGACTGCGTCGCTTTCTGGCTGTTCTGAAAATCTTGCTTCTCCCCAGTTCTTGCTTTGGTAGTACGCGTCTCTCTTTGTTGCGATGTCGTCTGTTTCTACGAGTAGTTTTGAGAGTTCCATCATGCGGAGTGTTTGTGCGAATGTTTTGATCGTGTTAGCGGTGAGCGTTCTTGTTTTGTGTGCTCCTGCGAGTTCGAAGTATCCTTTTTTCTCGTCGTACGTGACGTTGCTTAATGCTCTGAGTGGTGTGACGAGTGTTGGTTGTTCGTGTTTCTTGATCGTTTTGTAAATTGATCCTGCAGTGTCTTGTATTTGTTCGAGGACTCTTGTTTGTTGTTTAGTCAGTGGTTTCTTCATCGTGTTCCTCCTCCGTTTTCTTCCCTTTGCTGAGTGCGAATGTTTCGTCGTATTCTTCGTTGTCGACTCCGAATTCTTCGAGTGTTCCTCGTTTCTTTTCGAGGATGGTTTCGAGTTCTGTCGTTATGAGGTCTTCTTCTTTCTTGCTCATTCCGAGTAAGTTTTTGAGTGCGTTCGCGACGTGTGGTAGGTATGTTTCGATGTAGCTTCTTTTTGCTCCTTCTGCTCCTACTCGTTGTTTTCTTCGAATGTATATAGAGAGTCGTCGTGCTACTTCTTGGATTGCGAGTTTCATCTCTTTTAATATTTCTGGGTAGTGTGCTATTGCTTCTTTTGCTTCTGACGTGAATGGTGGCCATACTGATACTAAGTGTACGACGATCGTGAGTGGTGCTTGTGGTAGTGATCCTTTGCTTTGTTGGAGTCCGTACTGTTTCCAGTTAACGAGGGAGACTGTTGACTTGAAGCTTGCACAACTTCCTTGTTGGTATAATAAGGGGACTCTGTTTGCGTATCGTAAGAGTCTTGCTGGTGCTTCTTTTTCTTGTTCTCCTCCGTATGCGAGTGCGCACTCGACGACGAATGGTATTCCTCGGTATACGTCAGGAGTTCTCGTTAAGGAAGTGTAAAATTCTGCGTTGACTTCTTTACGTAGTCCTTTCTCTAATAATTCTTCTCCTATGGGTACGATGCAGTCTGATGGTGGAGCCATTATTTTCGTGTCCCTGATTGATTTCATCACTCGTTCTACGTCGACGTGGGTGAGTTCTTGAGGCTTCGCGTTTGGTGCTATTGCTGCTTTTTCGAGTATTTCTTTCGCGACGATCGGACTGACTCTCGAAAATTCAGCAGTGAAGAATTGTTGAGCCGTTCTTGTTGTAGTGTTTCTGAGCATTTTTTGGAGGATTCCGTGTTCTACTCCGTAAGGGTGTGGTTTGATTTCTTGAGCTTCTCGTGGGAGAACATCGGTTGCTCGTGGGTACATGAATTGTTCTGCTTTGGGCGTCGTGTATGTTATGGTGGCGTGGGGGTTGGTGATTGCTGTTTGTTTGAGGTACGAGTCGACGCTTTGGTCTCCTTTCTGGTAGGTGGCTTCAATGTCCATTTCTACTTTTGTTCCTTGTTCTTTGTTCCACGTGATGGTGTCGTCTTTGATAATGTCGGGAGTGTTTTTTTGGGTGTCGATGCGGAGTTCGTAATAGTGTGCTTCTTCATTCTTTCCTGTTTTTGACGTGATTCTTGCTGGGCGTCCCGTCGTGAGTTGTGCGTAGAGGACTGCCGCGCTGATTCCTATTCCTTGTTGTCCTCGTTGTTGTTTCATCGTGTGGAATTTTGATCCGTAGAGTAGTTTTGCGAAAATGTTCGGTATTTGTTTTTTGACGATTCCTGGTCCGTTGTCTTCTACGATGACTTTGAATCGTTCTTCTCCCATATCGATGATTTCTACCGTGATTTCTGGCAGTATTCTTGCTTCTTCGCAAGCGTCGAGAGAGTTGTCTACTGCTTCTTTCACGACGGTGAGTAATGCTTTTCTTTTGTTGTCGAACCCGAGGAGGTGTCTGTTTCGTTCGAAGAATTCTGCTACGCTAATGTCTCGTTGTTTTTGTGCAAGTGTGTCAGCTACTGTACTCATGAGTCGGGGCCTCTTCTTTGTAACTTCTGCGTTTTTCGAGTGTTTTATAAACGTTTCCGTGACGGCTTCCTTCGATGAGTGATTCTATCGCTCTTCTTGTTGCCATAATGTTCTCCGCGTACCCGATAATGCCTACTGTTTTTCCGTACACGCATATGTCTGTTTTTGTGAGTTCTTGGAGTGTTCTTCTCGCTTTTCCGTCTTGACCTATGATTCTTCCTTTGAGTCGTTCAAGGTCTGTTGGTGATCGTGCGTAGTCGTTCAGGTTGATGGAGTCGAATGTGTAGTCTGGCTTGATGAGGAGCTTTGCGATGTCGGGGTTGAACCCTCGTGCTATCGCTCTGATAATTTCTTTTGCTTGGTAGAGCATCAGGGAGTCTTTTCCTGTGATAGTAATATCTCCTTCTGTCGAGTCGACATTGATTTTTGCAGTCGTGAGGGCTTCTAATTCTCTCTTCGTTTTTCCTCCTTCTCCTATGATGACTGCTACTCGTTCTTTCGGAACTTTCAACTCGTATCGGTACTCTTGCATAGGAGGGAGGTGTTCACGAGTGCTTTAAAAGGTATCTTCTTTTTCTTGTTCCTTGTCATTCTTACTTTTTTCTTGTTGTTTCTGTTTGGGAATTGGTGATGGTCGTGTACAGTTCTTCTGTTGTGATGTCGACTCCTTTCTTTTTGAAGTAGTTTGCTACGTTCGTGCAGTCTCTCTGGAGGTATTCTTTAGCGTTCGGGTCGTCGAGTGGTGTTCCGTGGGAGAGGTCTATCAGTACTGGTCGTTCTTCGTCGTTGAGGATGTTGAATGGTGAGAGGTCTCCGTGGACGAGTCCTGCACCGTGTAATCGTTGTAGTTGGGTGGTGAGTTCTTTCAGGAACGTTTCGGGATTTTTTGGTGCTTGTTTGTTGAGTCGTGGTGCTGGATTGTCGGTTCCTATCATGTTCATCACGAGGACGTTGTTCGAGAATGCTCTTGGTGTTGGAACGTTCACTCCATTTTCTCTCGCTCTGAGCAAATTTTTGTATTCTCGTTGGCACCATGCGAAAATAATTTTTCTTCGTTGCCTTCCAAGTCCTGAGAATCGAGGGTCTGACTTGATGTATGAGTATATCTTGTTAAAGTTCGCTGTTTGTAAGAGGTATATTTTGACTGCGAGTTGTTCTTTTCCTTTCGTCGCTGTGAAAACGTTTGCTTCTTTGCCCATACTGATAGGCCCTCCGAGACCGTCGAGTACGTGTTTGATGATCATGTCTGAGATTGTTCGTTCTGTGAACTGGTCGAACACGTCGTTGTACGTTTTCCAGTCTTCTCGTTGAGGTTTTCTCATATTCTCACATTTTCACATTCTCATATTTCCATAGTTTCACATTCTCACTTTTATTCCTCTTGCTTTATAAAACGCTCGGCGTTTCCTCTCAGTATGGTTGTGAAGAAGTGCGTGCTCGTGCGGTATGATGAGATTGCGTTGAAGGGCGGTAATAGGGATAGGTTTGAGGATGTTCTCGTCGCGAACATTCGTGGAATGATCAAGAAGTGTGGGGTGCGAGTGGGTAAGGTCGTGAAGAAGAGGGGGAGAATTCTTCTGTATGCTGATGATGATTGTTCTTTTCTTCGTCGAGTGTTCGGAGTGTTCTCGTACAGTTCTGCCGTCGAAGTTGACGCGTCGTTGACTGCGATAGAGCAAGAGCTTTCGACTCTTAATCTTGGTTCTTCGTTTCGTGTTTCTGTGAATCGTGCTGATAAGTCTTTTCCGTTGTCGAGCGTTGAATTGGAGCGTCACCTTGGTTCTCTTCTTCACGAGAGGACGGGGAGCAAGGTTTCGTTGAAGTGTTGGGAGTCGAATGTTCGAGTGGAGATCGTGGAGAATCACGCGTACGTGTTTACGGAGGTCGTGTTGTGTTGTGGCGGGTTGCCTGTAGGAGTTGAGGGTGTCGTCGTCGGGAAGGTTGATACTTCTGATGACATTCTTGCGTGCTTGCTCGTGATGAAGAGAGGGTGTACTGTTTTTCCAATTGGTCGCGTTCCTCCGTTGTTGGACGCGTTTTCTTCTACCGTCGTGAAGAGTGTTCAAACGGTTGCCGAGGGGGTAGAGAATGGCGCCGTTGGGGTAGTCGAGG
>CAYHWM010000064.1:0-6983 GCA_964359925.1 uncultured Methanosarcinales archaeon | reverse complement strand
TCAAAGCAGCACTCTACCAAGGAGAAGAACTCACTCAAGAATTCCTCCCGGCACCTTCCGGCAGGACGCGAGTAGAACTCACAACACTCGTCAACGAAGGAACGGGAAGAACACTCAGACTACCAGAAGAAAAAATGTTCGTAGGAACGGGAATGAGAACTCTCGAACCTGTCACGAGCGAACCACGAGAACCAGAACACTACAAGTTAGCAAGGATCGCAGAAGCAACACCTGCAATAGCTCGTGACGAACAATTACTGAGTGGAGAGAACAGAATACTCGCCATTCAAGTATAGAAAATAGTTTTTACTTTTTCTTCTTTCCTTTCTTCACAGGAGCTTTCTTTTTAGGAGCTGCCTTTTTCGAAGGTGAAGATTTTGAAGCAGTCTTCAGATTCTTCTTAGGAGTCATGATAGCGCCCCTCTTACCAGAAAAACCCTTCCCTGAAGGCTTAAAATCTGCCGTATCGTCACCAAACTCCATACTCGCAACCCTGTCAAACTTTTCCTGAACTGGAGGAATCAAAGGCTCAAAAATGTTACCACACTCTCTACAAATCACTTGCTCCCGAAGGTAGCTATGCACAACATTACGAGAACCACAAGCAGGGCACTCTCTTAATTCGGTAACATCCATTTTATATCGATTATTTGGTATGTTTTAACTATATAAAGCTTATGACTCAAAAGATTTCAAGAAATCATCCTTCCCCTTCAAATCTAACGCTACCCGCAACACTTCAACAAGAGACTCAACAGGAACTATTTTCACCTTCTTCGCAACACCACGCTCCAACGTTATATCACCCAAGTTCGCCTTCGGAACGATCACCGTCGTAATACCTGCCTCCGCAGCAGCTTCAATCTTCGCAGACACTCCACCAATAGGCAACACTTCACCACGAACAGACAACGAACCAGTCATCGCAACAGACTGCTTCACAGGAATATTCTTCAACGCAGAAACAACAGCAGTAGCTATAGCGATAGAAGCAGAATCACCCTCCACACCCTCATACGTTTGCAAAAACTGAACGTACACGTCACGAGAACCCTTCAATTCATCACCAAAATTCTTCTTCAACAACGCAGAAACATTCGTCACAGCCTCCTTAGCAATATCACCAAGACGACCAGTAGCAGTAAACTCCTTCGCGCTAAAACCCTTCGACTTCTTATCACCACTCGTCACCTCAGCCTCAATAGGAAGAACAATACCAGAATACCCGCCAGGACCGCCAATAACTGCCAACCCATTCACCCTCCCAATTCGAGAACCACTCGTCACGATGACTTCATACTCTTTCTTCCTCTCAATATACTCGTCAGCTATTTGTTGCTCCAACACCCTCGCCCTCTTCTTCGCAGCAACAACATGCTCCGGCTCGACGAGTTTCGCTCCCGACTCCCTCGCGATATCACCAGCAGTCCTTACCAATCCTCCAAGCTCTCTCAAACGCAACGTCAAATGACCCTTCCTGTCAGCCATCCTCCGAGCGCGCTGAAGAATGACGTCAACAGCTCGAGCGCTAAAATGAGGAATTTTTTTGTCTTTCCGAACTTCTTGAGCGATGAACTGGGCAATCTTCAAACGGTTATCAACAGAGTCAACCATTGATTCTTTCATATACACTTCATACCCGTACCCTCGAATCCTCGAACGCAACGCAGGATGCAAATGCTTCACCGTCTCCAAATTACCAGCGGCAATAAGAATGAACGCGCAAGGAACGGGCTCCGTCCTCACCATACTCCCCGAAGACCTCTCAGACTGACCAGTAATAGCATACTTCCCCTCTTGCATCGCAGACAACAATTCCTGCTGGGTATGAGGATCAAGAGTTGCTATCTCGTCAACAAACAACACTCCCAAGTGCGCTTTGTGAATCATTCCAGCAACGACACGCTCGTGAGCAGGAGTACCCAAACCACCAGACTGCAATGGGTCGTGAAGAATGTCACCAAGAAGCGCACCCGCGTGAGCTCCCGTCGCGTCTAAGAAAGGAACAGTGGACTTCCCAAAATTATCCACCAATACTTTAGGAGTATCAAACCTCACAAAATTCATACGACGAGCAACAGAGTAAAAAAGTAAAAGGCCGACGACGAACACCATACCACCGAGAAACAACGCAGCAAACATCACATCACTCAACTGAAAAAAATTCCTCGCCCACCAAGGAGCAGCCAACGCGAAAAGCAAGAACAACATCAACATCCAATTCTGCTGCTGAAACAACGAAGAAGCCTGCAACCTCGCACGACCAACCAATTGACGACCATGACCTGCAGGAGCGATACGCACCAATGGTTGCTGATCATCCGCAGGATTCGGCAAGACGAGAACATCAACCAACGTCTCCTTCGGCAACAACTCAGCCAACGCAGAACCAAGCAACGACTTCCCAGTCCCAGGCTCGCCAATAAGAAGAACGTGACGACGCTGCAACGAAGCCTTCTTCATAACCTCAACAGCATCATCCTGACCAAGAACTTGATCAATCAAAACCTTAGAAACCTGCAACTCCTCAGTAGACTGAAAAGAAAACTCGGACGTTACAGAAGAAGACTTTTTCGACTCGGAACTAACAGGAGAAGAATGCTCAACGTCCAACTGTTCAGGCACAGACTTCACAAACTTCGACATACAAAAACCCCGCCCCCCTTCACGAAGAGTGAATCACTGAGAGTTTAAAAGGGTTGTGAAGAAAAAAAGTAAAAAAAAAGTCAAAAGGATTATAAACCTGAACAAAGTTCTGCCAGGTACAATGATGCTTACGAGGGGGCAGGGAGTTTCTTTTCCGAGAGATGTTGAGACGAGGTTTTCTGAAGAAGATAAAACAGTCGTCGGAAGTTTTCTCACAGTGTTGAAGGATAAATTAAGTTCTTCCGTTGAAGACCGTATAAGAGTTCATTCAAAATTCAGACAACACTCAAATTTAGATTGCTGGTATTTCCAAATTGAAAGTCCAGAATTATTACGCTTATTAGGAGATGAATACCCTCGAGGTGGAGATGGTTGGCCCACAGACGTGGCAGAACTTCACGTGTACAGACATATTGATAAACTTTTCTACGCGTCCCAAAGATTTAATTTTTCAGAAGGAATGTTAGACGTGAAAAATGCCTTTGAAAGTATTGTTGGAACAGGGTTTCAACCTTACGGTTACAAAAATACGAACAGAGAATGTTCGGGGATAATCACTCCAGCAGAACTCACTGACACATTAGAAGCAATTTCTTTTGAAAGATTTGTGAAACAATACTATGCACAAATGAGAGAATACTGCAGAAAACCACGAGCGACAGTTCAGGAATGAAAACTCATCGAGTGGTGTTCTCGCTGTCGGGACAACAAAGAACTCGGATCAGTACCCCCACGACCGGAACACAAACACCTCTACGTCTTCTTCAGAAAAATAGGGTCAAACATACGAGCAATCCTCATCAAAGAACAAAACTCTCAATTTATACGTCTCATCCTCGACAACCACGAAGAGTACGACGATACTCGAACAAAACTCGGATACAAGAAGAGTTCGTATTATGGAAGTTGAAAAAAATGAGTTATTTCACTCTCTTCGCCTTCTCCCAGATTGCATCAAAATAGTGCTCGAGTGCTTTCGTCAATTCCTTACTTTCGACCAAAAGAACAGTTCTATCGTGAGCGTTCTTTCCAACAAGATTGATAAAACTGTTCTCACCATCAACAATACTGATACGCAATTCCTCCACAGGATAATACCTCACCTCATAACCATACTTCGTCGCTTTTCTCATCGCGGAGGCAGTTTCTTTGTTCCATAACGTTCCCAATAATTTGAACTTAATTCCTTTCTTCATCAGATTCCTTTCTTCACGGAGCAGTCCATAAGGCAAATATTCGAACGTGAACATCCTCTTGAAATATTTTTTTACGTGTTCGAGCTCTTGTTTGATTATTGGCTCAATAACGTCTTTCCCTCGTAACAATGTTATCTTCTCATCAGTTCTCGATTGTTGTTTATCATCATTCCTCGCTCGAAGTTGTTCGAATAGCGTTTTCTCAAGAATGTCTAATTCTTCTCGTCTCTTGTTCAACAACACAGGGACAGCAATTCTTGGGGCGATAGATTTGAACAGTTTCGGCGACGTTTTCAGTTCTTGAACAAATCCCTTCTCAACTAACTGGCGAAGCACCTCATACGTTCTTCCTTGAGGAACGCGGCTTTTCTTGCTCAATTCCCCTCCTTTCAATATCCCTTCCGAGAGCAACGTTATGTACACCTTTGTTTCGTAGGACGTCAATCCGGCTCTTTTCAGGTCAGCTTCCATATTACAACTCCTCTAAGGAGTTACAACTATTTAAAAGTTGTTCTTTCCCTACTCTCAAATGAAGATGACATCAGTAAAAATAGTGCGAACGGGAATGTATCTTCCTTCACGCATTGTAACAAATCAAGACATCCACGACAAGTTAGTATATCCTTGGAGTCCGGAAAACATTGAACGCTCAACAGGAATACACACCCGCAGGTTCAAAGGACAAAACGACACTCTCGCATCAATGGGATTGGAAGCAGTACGCACAGCACTGCAAGACGTTGATACGCTTCCTGATGCGTTGATCTACGTTCAAAATATGCCAACTCCCTACCACTTATACCCCGTCGGAGGAGAACTACATCATATTCTTATTCAAAACAAACTCATAACACGAGGAAGTAGTTATTACACTATAGCAGGAGGATGTGCTGAATGGTGTGAAGCGCTCCAAGTAGCTTACGCACTTATCACTGCACGCATACATGAAAGAGTCCTGTGCGTCACGTCAACAACAGCATCAGAGTTTATCGACTGGAAAGACCGCGAAACAGCAATGCTGTTCGGAGACGGAGCGTGTGCTGCTCTCCTCGAGGTAACATCTGAAGCAGGAGGATTCCAAAAGTTTTACGGTGAAGCTGACGGATCAGGATACAGAGAAATATACCTTTCGCTTCTTGAGAAGGATACAAAAATAACAATGCCTAACGGAGATAGAGTATTCCATTACGCAGTACGCGCTACAGAGCGAGCGGTAACTGATTTGACGAGAGATAGTGGAAAAGAAAAAATTGAATATTTCATCTTCCACCAAGCAAACGGGAGAATACTCGACAGAATCAGTAAAACACTCAACATCCCGCCAGAAAAAGACGTTCGTTCCGTACAACAATTAGGAAACACCGATACTGCATCAATAGGAATCACGTTAGACCTGCTCCTCAAAGGAAAAGAAGACCTGCTGGATAGAACGTACAATTCTCCGAAAAAAGGAGACTACATCGTTATGATAGGTTTCGGAGCAGGACTCAAAACACGAGGAGCACTGTACCAAGTCTAAACAATAATCACGCCCTCGAACTCCTCTCCCCCAACAGCATCTTCAAGAGTTCTGCAACGACGAACACGCTCGCGGAGAGCCCGAGAACGACGAGCCAATCAACGACTGACAACGGAGCAACTTCAAACGTTCTCGAGAGAAACGGAACGTTCACGAGTAAGAATTGGAGAACGACCGTACTCGCTACCGCAGCCCACAACCAATAATTCTGCTTCAAGAAAAAGAACGATTTCGATAACGACCTCTGCTCCAACGAGTTCCATAATTGAGCAAAAACAAGCGTACTCAACGCCATCGTCCTCGCACGAACAACATCAACATGAGACCCTCCAATATCAAACGCGAACAACGTCACACCAGCAATCAAGACACCAATCACCCAGAACAGTATTGAAGCACTCGAAAAGATATGACCCTCATACTTCCGTGGAGACTTCCTCATCAGTCCAGGATCAGCAGGATCAACAGCGAGAGCCAATGCTGGCAACGCGTCAGTCACCAAGTTCACCCACAACAATTGCAATGCGAGCAACGGCAACGGCAACCCGAGAAGAATACCAAGAAGAACGACAAGAACCTCGCCCATATTCGACGAAAGCAAATAATACACGAACTTTTTAATATTATCAAACACTATCCTCCCCTCCTCAATCGCTGCGACGATCGTCGAGAAATGATCATCCAACAAGACGAGATCAGAAGCCTCCCTCGCAACATCAGTTCCAGACTTCCCCATAGCGATACCAATATCCGCACGCTTCAACGCAGGAGCATCATTCACACCATCACCAGTCATCGCAACAATATGACCACGCTTCCTCAAAGCGTCAATAATTTTCAACTTGTGCTCAGGATTCACCCTCGCAAAAATACCAATCTCTTCAACGACGTGAGAAAGATTCTTATGAGCATCCAACTCTTCACCAGTCATCACCTTCCCAACAATACCAATCTCTTTCGCGACAGCAAGAGCAGTCTCCTTATGATCACCAGTAATCATCACGACACGCATACCCGCAGCGTGACACGTTCGTATAGAGTCTCGCACTTCCAATCGTGGAGGATCCATCACTCCCTGCAACCCTAAGAAGATAAGATCTTCCTCAAGACCGTGAAACGACTTCGTACCCTTCGGCAAAGGCTTATACGCGAACGCCAACACCCTCAAAGCTTCAGAAGCAAAACACGAAGCAGACTCCAACGCCTTATTCCTCTCATCCCTCGACAACCTCACACGATTACCATCATCATTAACAAAAGAACACTTCGAGAGAAGAATTTCAGGAGCTCCCTTGACGAACACGAAAGAACCAGCAGGACCATCAACGACGACACTCATCATTTTCCTTTCAGAAGTGAAAGGAACCTCGTGAACTCGAACATTCCTCTTCTTCAACTCATCAACACTCAAACCCGCCTTTTCCGCAACGACCAAAAAAGCAGCCTCAAAAGGATCACCAATAATAGAAACACTACGACCACGATTCACACTCGCATTATTACACAACGCACCACACTTCAACAACAACTGAAAATCCTTAGGAGAAGAAGTAAAACCGCCCCGCACATCATACCCCGAACCATTCACTGAAACAACTCTCCCATTCACGAACAGCTTCCTC
>CAYHWM010000063.1:0-7029 GCA_964359925.1 uncultured Methanosarcinales archaeon | reverse complement strand
GCATCAACGTACACCGAAGAGAAGTACCAGACTGCACAAACCACGACCACTTATCAACCATCACAGTAAACGATGTCGTGAAAGAGCTCGATTCATTGCTTGAGAAGAAAAAGAAGAAGTAACTACCTACTTTATCTCAACAACTCTCACCTTAAACACGAGAGTTTTGTTTCCGAGCGGGTGTGCGTTCGGATCGATTCCATACGCTCGTGCAGGAGGTATCGTTACTGTTCTTTCCTCTCCGACTCTCAATTCGAGGACTGCGTCGTCAAAACCTTTGATGACTGTTCCGCCTCCAACTGCGAACGTGAACTTCTCTGGAGAGAAATCATCAAAGCTTGACGTGAGCGAAACGTTTGATACTTGCCATGCAGGGATAGAAGAGTCGAACAACGTTCCGTTTTCTAATCCTCCAATATAGTACACGCTGACGCTATCCCCCGTTTTCACGGTGTCTTTCACTCTGAAAGCGTCAATCTTGTTCTCCGTAGTTCCATCCCAGTCAGTTTTCCACGTCTTAATAGCTCCACCAGTGATTTGGTTACGCTCGTCAAACGCGTCAAAGTATTTCAGTCCATGACCGTCGAAGAAGAATAATCTTGAAAAGATACTTCCTACTTGCAACTCGTGAGAGAATATGCCTCTGAACGACTGACCATTCGGAACGAGAGAGATTCCAACTCCTGAAGTAGGATTCGTCGCAGGAACAGTGATGAATGAACCATTCTTTATCATCGCAACAGCGAGAGAACGCTCACCTTGAGGAGTAGGAAGAACTCCCTTACCCGTCGAGAGATCAACCTTCGCAGAACCACACGATACAACATCACCACTCACGGAACAATCAACAATATCCATAAATCCAGGCCAAGGAGCAATCCACTGATTCGCGCCATCCTCGCCATCCAACCCTTGCATTTCAGCATACCACTGTTTCGCTACAGCATCAGAAAGGTTGAATAACGACTTTAATGACGTGACAGCTTCACTCAAAGGTTTCGACCTGAGAACGGTCCACGCGTAAGCTCTTCTATGATCCCAAGAACCAAAGTGACCCCACACTCCACCCTTACCAACCATATCATCAGAAGTTATCAACACTGCCTCTGGAGGAGTACAATGAGTCAACGATAAAACTTTATCAACGGAAGAAACGTTCGATGAACGTAACAATGCTTCCGCATCAGCACGGTCAAGAGTAACAATAGTATCCATCACTTCATGAGCGTCCAACGTTCCAATCTCCTTCTCAACAGTCTCAAACGCTTTATTACCACCACAATCCAACATTCTCAAAATACCAACAGATTCACGTTCATCCGTCGTCAACAACAACGTACCAACCCACGACGCTTGAGGCTGATTCTGAGAAGCGCCATCAAACGTCACCCTCCTCTCAGCGACATACTTGAAGTGGTGACCAAAATCCCACCACGAAGTAATAATAGAAGTATTCGAAGTATCAGTACGAATCTTCGACAACGCCCCAAACCAACCATCATTCATGATAGGAACATCACTACTCGCGATAGCGATAGCATTAGTATACGGAGTGAGTAGCAAGATGAAAACGACAATCGCGCACAATCCCATCCACCACTCAGTTCTTATCTTCATTGCTCTTCTTGCAGCGTTCGACAAAATCCAGGACAACTTACCAGCACCAATACCAAACGCCAAACTAAAAGCGGGAGCGAACAAGAAAACAAACCTCACACCCTTCAACGAAGCATACGCAGTACCAAAAAACCACACAGCAAGAAATGCGACGAGTACAGGATCATACCAACTCTCACGCTTCTTATGAAACCCTGCAAGAACAATACCTGCAAGAGAAAGTAAGACGAGCAAACCACGAACAAAACCCCGATCAGTACCAGTCGTCTGATCGACAAGCGTTTGCACATTTCCAGGGTTTAACTCCGCAACAGTCGTGTACACGTTAGGCCACAAGTTCATCTGAGAAGCATCCTTAATATTCTGAGAAAAATCCAAAGGAGCAAACATCGCGTTCAACGCAGGAGCGAAGAACGAACCAAGAATCAACCCCGTAGCAATCATCGTAAACAAAACGTATACTGCTCCAATACTGCACAACTCAATAATTCTTTTTCTTTCCGAAACAATTCCTTTCCACTGCCACAAGACGAGAGAAACAATAACTCCAACACCGAGAGCGAACAACGAAAAATCAAACATGTACCACCAACCACTCCAAGCAAAAGCATACAAACCCGCAGTCAACCCAGCAACACCTGCAAGAGTACACCTCGACCACCACTTCTTAGCGTGAGCAGACTCGACAACGAGCCACACTATCAGTAACGGGAACAGAATATTATACACGTCAGTATCCGCTCGCCCCCACATAGTCCTACCAACAAGAGCAGGACTAATAGAAACGAACAACCCAGCAAAAAAACCAGCAAGAGTACCACCATACCTACGACCTAAAAAGAACGCAGGAATAACAGCGAGAGCTGCGATAATAATAGGAACAAAACCAGCAGTATACGGCAACGGGTACTTACCGAACAACGAAAACAACCTATGATTCCAAGCAATAACATAAGGATGTAACAATGGATCAATAGATTTGCCATTTGGAGCAAGCATATCAGTATCTAACAACTGACCATTCTCACCAACAACACTACTGATGACTCCCGTATCAAGAATATTTCGAGCGTACCTCAAATAATGATAAGGATCAATATCAGGCATGTAAGGATAACTCACACCATCAACATCATACTCCAACTGTTCACGAAAACGCTGAGCAAGAAGTTGTTTCTGCTGAGCGAACACGTCAGCCTGCTCCTTCAACGCAGACTGCAACTTCTCATTCACGAGAGCATTCAACTGCTCCGAAGGAAGATGAGGATACTGCTGACGAACCTGCTCCAACGCCTGAGACTTAAACTGGTTCTCCAACGTACTCTGAGCCCAACCTTGAGTGAAAGGCTGATCCAACGAAGGAACACGAACGACGACAGAAGCGATAATAGCGATAAGGAG
Source organism: uncultured Methanosarcinales archaeon (assembly GCA_964359925.1). Taxonomy (GTDB): domain Archaea; phylum Nanobdellota; class Nanobdellia; order Woesearchaeales; family ARS49; genus JACQMS01. The sequence continues at coordinate 4,011 of CAYHWM010000063.1, read as the reverse complement.
AGGAACCACGATCCACAACCACTTCTTCGACGATAGAGAAACGAAAAACCTTTTTATCGCGCCAAGATCCAACGAGATATCATCGGAACCCTGAGTGTGAGAATGTGAAATTGTGGAATGCTGATTATGGACGGTAGACTGTTGATTGTGAACTTGCTCGTGATGATGCACTACTTCAGCATCAACAACGCTTCCAAACCCTGCTTTTTTCTCTTCCACCATTCAAAACCACTTATGAGGAAAAGAGAACAGTTTAAAAAACTTCTTGCTGACAAAACCACCATCTAGCACTCCACAGTCTTCACATTCCTCCCACTCACCCGCAAGATTTAAAACACCCCTCCTGAACGTCTTCTCGTATGAGCACGTCGAAAACTATCGTGAAAGGAACTCTCACCGTACTCTCCTTCCTCGTAGCAGGATCAGTCATAGGATATCTTTTCAGACTTCTCCTGGCGAGGACTCTCTCCATTGAAGACTTTGGATTGTACTACGCGATCTTTGCTTTCGTTTCAGTCATCTACGGACTCAAGGGCGTAGGTTTCGGAACAGCAATCGTACGATACGTGACAGAATGCAAACTTAACAATGACCAACAAGGAATAAAAAACTTACTCACGACTTTTTTTCTCATACAGTTTGGACTCTCAGCAATCTTCACACTTGTTGTACTCTTCTTCGCTCCCCAGATAGCGAGCGAACACTTCCACACGACGAAAGCGATCATTCCACTCATTATTCTCACCATAGCATTTCTCGTGACGACATTCACAACTACGTTCAAAGGACTCTTCAACGCATACCAGCATATGGGCTATCACTCCCTTGTTGACTTTCTCCAATCATTTCTCACACTCATCCTCACCATACCGCTCTTTTTCTTGACAAAAACAGTTCTTGCTCCAGCAACAGCAACACTCGTCGCGTACGCGTTCACCATGGTGTGGAGCTTTTGGATAGCGAACAAACTATTCCCCATTATTAAGACACCAACGAAAGTCACGAAAGACTCCGCAAAAAAATTGTTCGGGTTCGTCCTACCAACAGCACTCGGATCACTCGGAGTATCTATTCTCAAATCACTTGACACGGTCACCCTCACTCAATTTTCGACGCTGTCTAACGTCGCACTCTATAACGTCGCACTTCCCACCGCCCAACTTCTCCGCATCATACCAAGAGCACTCACACAAACACTCCTCCCAGTCATATCAGAACAACACATCAAAAAAAGTGGCCAGTTACCACAACTCCTTAAGAATACGTACGCCATTTCATTCGCAGTCATCACGCCACTGGTTCTCCTCTTCCTTATCTTTCCAGAACTCATCATCACGACCATTTTTGGGCCAACATTCGTAGGAGCCGCACTCTCCCTCAGATTCCTCTCCATAGCAATGCTTTTCGCATCGTTCGCACTCATCAACCAATACTTACTCCTCGGACTCGACAAGCCGAAAGCATACGCGATTACAACAATTACGGGAACGGTTATCACCATCATTCTCAACATAGTTCTCGTCAAACGATATGGGCTGACAGGAATCAGCATTGCAACACTTCTCAGCAATCTCCTCCTTTGCGTTCTCACCTTCTGGAGCGTGAGCAGAATAATAAACTTCCAACTACCGTGGAGTTCATGGATGAAAACGCTCCTCGCAAGTGCACTCTTCATCATAACAGTAACATTTATGAAATCAATACTCCACACGAACAGGTATGCAGAAGCAATCATCGCAAGCGGAATCGCAGGAATCGTTTACCTTGCAATGATTCACACACTCAAAGTACTTACTATTGAAGAAGTAAAAAAATTACTCCAGAGGACACCAACACCATGACAGGAATCATCCTACAACGAGAATACCCCATACCGGGAGGAAGAACAACACTCAGCACCATTCTTACAACCACGTTCCACCTACCCATCATCACGACGAGAACAAGCACGGGACCAGAAGTGATTACTGTACGCCAAACAAAAAAAGGAACACTCTCAAAACTCAGAGAATACTACTCCAAGAGCGAACAAGAACTCTCCCACCACCCATCACACTTCATCCTCGGAATAGGACAATCATCCTACGGAGGAGCAGTCCACGCGAGAAAAACAGGAACACCACTCATCGTCAACCTCTCAGACACGAACTACAGAGCAGCAGTCAACAGAAACGCACCACTCCTTCCAACACTCATCACAAAATACTACGAGAAAAAAATACTCTCGACAGCAAAAATAATTACCGTACCATCACCAACAGCTCAACGACAACTCGAACAAGACTACCCATTCACTATCGGAAAAGTAAGAGTCATACCAGAAGCACCACTCCCCATCACGACAAAAAAAAGAACACCAGAAACACCAACACTCCTCTTCCCAAGAGCCACCGACAGGAAAAACGTGACACTCCTCCTCAACTCATTACAATTCCTCCAACACTACAGAATCATCATCCTCGGATCAAAAGAAGAACTACCATCACACCTTACGAACAAAACAAAATATCACCCAGACATCCACTTCACAGGAATACTCACACCACGACAACGACAAGAACTCTACGCTCGTGTCGATTTATTGATTTACTTACCAACATCAGAAGCTCACAGCTACACAGTCCTCGAAGCACTCCACGCAAACCTACCAATACTCTCGACGAGAACAGGATGGCTCTCAGAAGAATTCGGCTCCGAAGGAACATACCTCGACTACAACACACCAGAAGCGCTCGCAACAGCAATCACGGACTTCTACGCGAACAAGACAACCATCGAAGAAAACTACCAACGAGTCAAACAACGACTACAAACAACATACAACTACCACGAGATGCTCAAAAGCTACGCAAAACTATTTAACGAAGTAGAAGCACTGAGGTAACACCTTGAACATACCACGATCCGCGAGAACACTCCTCAAAACAACACTCCCCGCAATACTCAACATAGGAGGAAGAACAGTCCACCAATCAATCAACAAAAAATCAACAACTATCACACTCTACCACGGAATCACGAAAACACCATCACACCACGTGCCAGAACACTTATTCAAAGAACAGCTTGATTATTATGAAGACAAGTACAACGTTATCAGCATCGAAGAATACTGCAACGCTCGACAACTCAACAAACAACTTCCCAACAACTCACTCATCATCACGTTCGACGACGGGTGCAAAAATCTCACCACTCGAGCATTTCCTCACCTGAAAAGAAAAGGATTTCCAGCAAGCATTTTTCTGACGACGAAGCCAACAACGACAGGACAACTCCACTGGTTCGACAAACTCTCAGTCTTATGGGAACAGTGTGAAAACAACAACGAACCACTTATCACCCCTCACACCACGTTGACAACACGACAAGAGTTCGAACGATGGAAAGAACACCTCAAAACACTACCTCACACTCAAGCTCTTGCCATCGTCGAACAACTCACCAAAAAGAACGTACTAAAACTCACACCACAACAACGAGAAGCATACAAACCACTCTCGTGGAACGACGTACGAAAAACACAAAGCGACATTCTCACCTACCACCCACATACACACACACACCCCATCCTGTCGCGACTCTCGCCACGAGAACAAGAACAAGAAATCACGATATCCATCAACCTCGTCGAGAAATACACAGGAATCACTCCAACAATTTTTGCATACCCGAACGGGAGAAAACAAGACTACACCAACGACACGATCACCATACTCAAACGGCACGGCATCACGAATGCGCTCACTACTATCCCACAACTCGCGACACCTCGCTCACCACCCTACGAACTCCCACGCACCAGTATGGGAGAGCTTTCCACGATGAATGAGACACTCATACGACTACATACACGACTGTTCTTGTGAGACGCGGGATTGTGGATGGTAGAGGGTGGATTGTAAATTGTGGAATGTTGGTTATAAATGAAGAAAAAAGAGAGCTGAATTTATAAATAATAGTGAATCTCGTTAATAATTGAACATTTGCGAGCTCCACTAGTATAGCAAA
>CAYHWM010000062.1:0-7108 GCA_964359925.1 uncultured Methanosarcinales archaeon | reverse complement strand
TTTTTGATGTTGACGAATTCATACGGGGAGTGAGCAGTTTCGTAATGGTATTGATTGACTGTTCAGAAGTAGTGATTCGTTCTCGTTCCGTTGTTACTAATTCTTTCAGTCGTGAAGGGTGTGCTGGAGCGAATACTTGGCGACCATTCTTCGTGACTCGGGAAACGAGTCCTTTGTCTTCCAATCGTTTCAGCACGTCGTATATTTTTGAGTGGGAGACTTTTGACTGTTTGAGGATGTCTCCAACGGTGGAGTCTCCAAGATCTATGAGTGCTTCGTACACTCGTGATTCTCCTGCAGTAAGCAAAGGAATATCCATACTGCCTTGTAAGGAAGGATGCTTATAATACTTTCCCCTATGAGTGAGGGGATAATGTTTATAGCGTTTGTGACGTTCCTCCCTCGTATGACCACCATTCAAGAATACGCGAACGAAGTCAACACGTTCATTGACGAGCGTGACTGGGGGAAATACCAGCACCCGAAAGACGTTGCTATCGCTCTCTCAATTGAAGCGGGAGAAATCTTGGAACATTTCAGGTTCAAGCAAGAGCCGAAAAACAAAGAAGCATTGGGTGAGGAGCTCGCAGACGTGTTCATCTATCTCGTCAGTCTCGCTCACCGTCTCGGTCTCGACCTTGATGATTGTTTCCGTAAAAAGTTAGAACTGAACAGGAAGAAGTACCCCGTCGATAAGTTCTATGGGAAGAACAAGAAGTATGATGAGGTGGAGTGATGTATTTACCAAGTGACTCCGGCACATATAGAGTAGTGCAGATACGCATAGATGATATCCTCCATATGGCGTTTTCGACTATGGGACTTCCTTCGCACGCAAGAATATTGGAAGACATTCTTGAAGGGAAGGGTTATTGCACAAGATATAAAGATGGACGATTGTATCTTCGTTCTCAAGAGGCATTTGTGGAAGATGGAGAACAAAGAAGAGTATACGAACTTGTTCAAGACTGCACGATAAGAGACCCCGGACTGTGGTTTACGAAAGTACCTGCACTCACAGGAGAAGGATATACTGTGCATGGTATGGGAAAAGTCGACATTGTCATCCCTCGTATCTCTCCTCCTCGCAAAAGTGCAAGATTTTATGGTACGAGTATAAGTTATGAAATTGGGTTAGATGAAAATGTCCTGAAACAGGTAAGAGAGCAATCGAAAGACTGGATCATAGACTGGGAAACACGATAACGAATCTCACTTCGCAATACTGAATTGTTTCGTTATTTGAGGACTCAACGATCATTTTTTCATTACATGAATAAACTGCGGAGGTATTTTCTTGGTTACACGAATTTCGTTTGTGCCCAAAATAGAAATTACGTGTTGGCTAACGTCGCTTGGGCGAGTTAACGGCCAACCTAAAGCATATCTTTTTTTGAAAGATGCAAAAGTAGAAAATGTTTCTTCAAGTTCTTTTGGTAAGAAACCTGAAAGTGCTTGATTATCAATGAGGAGAGTAGTAGATGTTGACTGACGTTCGAATTCCTTCAGTTCTTGAAGTAGTAATTGTATCATCTCAAAATCAACTTTAAATTCTTCAAAAGGAATCTTTTCGAAGTTATCTTTCGTGGTATAAATGTTTCTACGGTTTTCGTTTAGTCTGGCGAACTCACCAAACTTTCCTCGAGATTGAAATACTATAGTAAGCGATTTCATAGCACTTTCGGTAAATACTATAAGGTGGTCTATGACTTCTGGAACTTTATACTCTGCATAAAGTCTTAATGGAGACACAAAAAAGTATTTTCTTTCGAAAACCTCGGGAGCTTGAGAAAAACATCCAAAACAAGAATATTTTCCTAATAATGCGTTTAATTTCTTTGCTTTTTCAAATATGAGCTGCCTTTTTTTAGGGTCTAAACCCTCTTTGAGAATTTGTTCAGCGATGATACTTGATGTGGTATGAGAGAATTGGAAACTTCGTATATTTTCGTTCCAAAAAGTATACATTTCAGTTTCTTTCTGTACCTCTTTATCCATTAAAAGTATACCTTTTAATAATACGTTAATAAATGTTTGTGTGGAGTGTAAAAGTGTATACTTCTTAATTACTGAAAGTCAGTAAATAAAAAGTATGACGAGGTGGAGTGACGGGAGAGCAGAGTCAAGAAAGCTCGAACGTTCGAAGTGCGGCGTTCACTTCGTCATCGATAAAGAGATATTTTTCTTCGGCGATGAACGTTTTTTTCTTTGAGTTCTTTGTGGAGTTTCTTCTTTACGAGTTCTTGAAGTTCTCGTTTGTCGTCGGCGTTCCAGTTGTGTCTTAAGAGGACTTTTCTTGCTTCTTTCGTGAGGACAACGGAGTCTTTCGCGTACCTGTCAGCGTATGGTTCTTGAAAGTTGACGAGCGATCCTATCTTGTGGCGTAGTGCTGTTGCTATGAGTGTTGATGCTTCGTCAAGATCGTGTTTTTTTCCCATAAGATGCCTCCTGCGAGTGTGGTGTTAGTGACCGAAGAAGTTTTCGTACGGTGAGAAGTTCTCGTTGGAGGATGGAGATGACTCGTGAACGAAGAATGGTGTCAAGTGATGAGTTTTCCTTCAAGAAATCGACAAGTTCTGAACCGAGAAGTTTCTTTACGTCGCTCGCGACGTCTTCCGCACGTGTTTGTTTTTTTTCGAGGAATTGTTTGATCGTGATAACTCTTCGAATACAGTCGTACAGTGTTCTGCTCTCGACAGGAAGAGTGAGTGCGTCTTCGGGAAGCATAAGAAGGAAGAGTAATCGTTTCGTATCAACAACACGAGGAGGGAGTGAGGGAACGGAACTGTTCGACACGCAACGTTCCATCATTGAGCGTGTAAGTGGACACGTGGAGAGTAATCGCTGGAATTCTGTCATCCATAGTGCGGTGATGTGAAACTTGAGTGGAATGTCTCGAACGAGTGACTCTGCAACTTGCTTCGCCCATCCATCTCGGTTCTCATTGTCGGGAACGATAAGGAGCACGTCAATGTCACGATAGTCTGCTCCTTCTGCGAGAAACGACCCAGTAATGAATACTCTCTGAACTCCTTCATCGAGACAGTGTTGGAGGATGTCGCGGGAGAGTGCGTGCTTAAACTTGGGGAGTGTTTGAAGTCCTCGGAAATGAAGCGTTGCCTTTTTTTTGACGAGTCGCACTTCAACAAGGTCTCCAGCATCAATCTCTTCGACGCCGTTCGGGACGTAAATCTGGCGAAACCTCGAACCTTTCGACACGTGAGCACGAAAACGAATGAGCGCCATAATACGTAGTGAGTACGTACTTTATATAAACTTTTCTGTTAAAGCAGGTTGACACACCAAAAAGCTTAAAACGGCCTGAAAGGAGTTGTATTGTATGCCCCATCAGAAAACTCAAGTCATCTACATTCATGGAGGGATGACATTCAGGAAAAAGAAAGACTATGTGAAGTATCTCAGGACAAGAAAGATATCGATAGAAAAGAAAGTACACTGGAGTGATACGTACCTCGACAGTGCATTGGGAAAAAAATATCAAGTGATACGACCACGAATGCCGAACAAAGAAGACTCGAAGTACGAAGAATGGAGTATCAATTTTGAGAGACACTTTCCGCATTTCAAAAATGGAATTGTCCTCATCGGAGAATCGCTGGGGGGAATATTCCTCGCAAAATACTTGTCAGAAAAGAAGTTTCCGAAACGAATCGCTGCAACGTACCTCGTATGTCCTCCCTTTGATAATACTCTCCCGAGCGATGATCTCGTCGGAGGATTTCAGTTGAAATCAAACTTATCAAAACTTGAGAAACAGTCAAAGAAAATACACTTGCTTTTCTCGAAGAACGATGAGTGCGTTCCGCCAGCTCAAGCAGAGAAGTATCGGAAGAAGTTAAAAACTGCAAATATCATCATCTACCCACACATCAAAGGGCACTTCAGAATAGCAACATTCCCTGAAATCGTGAAAATGATAAAGCATGATACAAGAAGGTAGATTTTTAAAAGCGAAGCTTCGTCTCTGAGAGTATTGCCTACGTCGCATAATCTGGTAGTGCGCCGGTCTTGAAAACCGGTCCCTCTGGGATTCTCGGTTCAAATCCGAGCGTAGGCGTCAATGTTAAATCTCCCCCTCGCCAAAATCTTTTACGAGATTGCAGACTTGTTAGAAGTTCTCGGTGTTGCTTGGAAGCCTATAGCTTTTCGCAGGGTTGCTCAATCGTTGGAAGTGTTGGATGACGACGTGAAAGAGTTGTACGAGAAGAAAGGAGTGGAAGGGTTGAAGTCTATTTCCGGAGTTGGCGATGCCATCGCGAAAAAGATTGCAGAGTTTATCACGACGGGAAAAGTTCAAGAGTATGAGAAGTTACAGAAGCAAGTTCCTGCTGGCGTTCTCGCACTCCTCGACATTCAAGGTATTGGTCCTAAGAAAGCTTCGTTCTTGTGGAAGGAATTGAAAGTGAAGAATGTTGACGATGTTGAGAAAGCTGCAAGGAGTGGGAGAATTGCGAAACTGAAAGGTTTTGGTGTGAAGTCACAGGAGAAGATTCTCTTAGAGATTGGTAAGAAGCAGGTGAAGAAAAGACGGTTTCCTTTTGATGATGCTGAGGAACAGGCGTTTCTCGTGCACGATGAGTTGAGCAAGGTTCGAGGAGTGGAGATCATCACGATTGCTGGATCGTTGCGAAGAAAGGAAGAAACGATTGGCGATATTGATATTCTCGTCGTGGCAAAGAATGAAACGGTTGCTGGAGCGGTAATGAAGAAGTTCGTTTCGCTTCCGCAAGTTGACAGTGTTATCGCGAATGGTTCTACGAAGTCGAGCGTCGTTCTCAAGAGCGGAATTCAGGTTGACGTTCGAGTCGTTCCGAGAGAAAGTTACGCTGCCGCGTTACAATACTTCACGGGAAGTAAGGCTCATAACGTTCAAGTGCGAAAAGTTGCGAAGAAGAAGGGTTTGAAGTTGTCAGAATACGGGTTGTTCGACGAGTATGGGAAGAATGTTGCTTCAGGTATTGACGAAGAGAAGATTTACGAAGTTCTCGGTTTGAAGTTTCCATCGCCTGAGAAGAGGAAAGGAAGTGGTGAATCGTGAAAGAATCAGAAATAGTAGAATTGAAGAAGTCAACATCAGAACTGAAAGAGGCAATACTCTCCATAGTTTCTATTCTTAACAAGCATCAGAAAGGAGATTTATACTTTGGTGTTAAAAATAATGGTGAAGTGGTCGGTCAAACAGTGACTGAAAATACCATACGAGAAATATCAAAAACTATCTCTGACAATATTGAACCGAAAATATTTCCAAAGATTAACACTATCGTTTTAGAAAATAAGACCTGTGTACGCGTAGAATTTGCAGGAAATAATGTTCCTTATTATGCCTATGGAAGAGCATATATGCGAGTTGGAGATGAAGATAAGAAAATTAGTCCTCAAGAACTTGAACAATTCATTGTGAAAAAAAATAAGGATAAACTTCGCTGGGATACAGAAATTTGTGTATCTGCGAAACTGTCCGATATTGATGAAGCGAAAGTAAACTCTTTTATCAATAGTGCAGGTTTGAAATACGACTCTGTTAAAAGTTCTCTGGAAAAGTTAGGTTTGATGAAAGAAGAAAACATATTGAATACTGCAGTTCTCCTCTTTGGAAAGAATACTGAAACTTTTTTCCCAAATGCAAAATTACGCTGTGCAGTCTTTGGAGAAACAACAGCCACCACTATAGATATGCAAGAGTTCGTGGGAGACATATTTACACTGATTGAAAAAGCGGAAAGGTATATTCTGGAAAATATTCATATTGGTATGCGACTCGAAGGTCTTCGCCGTATTGATGTCCCAGAAATAGATAAAGAAGCATTTCGTGAAGCGATCATCAATGCGTTTTGCCACCGTGATTACTACGAATTTGATTCAGTAAATATTGCAATCTTTAAAGATAGAATGGAGATTAGAAGTCCTGGAGGATTATGTGGAGATCTCACTATCGAAAAGATAAAAACTGAAGGAGTCTCAAAACGAAGAAATGAACTCATCGCAGATATGCTACACCGCATTCACTTTGTAGAAAAATGGGGTCGAGGAATTAGTCTGATATTATCAAAAGAGCCAACAGCAGACTTCAGAGTTATTGCTGATATGTTCATCACCACATTGAAACGGAAAGAAGTAAAAGATGCCGGAGTAAGTGGTCAGATAAGTGGTCAGATAAGTGGTCAGATGCTAACAGAAAGACAAAAAGAAATCTTAAAACTAATCGCGGAAAAAACAAACATTTCAAGAACAGAATTATCAGAAAGATTAAACATAAACCAGTCAGCGATACAAAAACATATCAGTACACTAAAGGAAAAAGGCATACTGAAAAGAATTGGAACAAAAGGCGGACACTGGGAGATTACCAAGAAAGAATGACGGAAACAATCTTATGAATATCTCCAACACAACTCGGAAAACTGTCATCGCTGAACACGCGAAAGAGTGCAAGACGGTACTATCGCAAGGTATTGGGTTGATGTTCAGAACAAAAATCATTCCTCTCCTGTTCATACTTAAAAAACCTCAAAGGATAACTATTCACTCATTCTTCATGCTGAAAACTATTGATGTCATCTTTCTCAACGAGAAAAAAGAAGTTGTTGATGTGAAAACACTCAAATCTTGGAGTTGGTTCACTCCTAAAGAACGTGCAAAGTATGTTATAGAAGTTCCGAAAGGAACTATACAACGGACGGAGACAGGAAAGGGAGACTTGTTAATCTTCTAAACTATTCCTTCGCGTTCACATGTACGTGAAAATGACATTCGCTCCTTTTTTCGCGAACGCTATCGCTGTTGCGGACCCGATACCACTGCTTCCGCCAGTGATGAGAACGGTTTTGTTTTTGAGGTTCATAGAACGAGAATTCTGAACGAAGTATAAATTTCTTTCTGTTGTTAGGCGATATTGAAAACTTCGCTACGCTTCGCCTCTGCTACCAAGCTCACCTTGAGAAGTTTCACAGATGGAGCTACGCCGTCGCACTTCGTGCAACGTAGTTCCAAACTCTGCGAGTTTGTAACCGTCCCCGAAGGGGGAGGAGTCGAAAGCGTTCGGCTTTTCGCCAAACAAGTTTGTCGACAACCTCTCGCAGGAGCA
>CAYHWM010000061.1:0-7126 GCA_964359925.1 uncultured Methanosarcinales archaeon | reverse complement strand
TATTCACCGACGAAAAAATTCGCTCCATTGCTTCCGAAGGAAGATACGCTCTCGACAAAAGAGGCGGATGGGAAAACGTGAGAAGAACTATTGACCATCCACTCCGCATCTTCATTCAACACTACGAAACGAAAGAACGAGCACGAAGAGAACAACAATCACGATCCCGAGACTTGCCCTACTTCGTTATAGGAACCGCAATCGCAACAACACTCGCCACGTATGGACTCATGGAAGGAATAGAACACTTCACTCAAGGAAACGCGAACGAAGTCATCATACCCACAGGAATAAAAGTAACAACAACCACGCTCACGGGACTCGTCGCAGGACTTCTCGCATTCAAAGCACTCCTCCACTTCCGCATACAACCAGCAACTACCACGTTCGAAAACGATCTCGGAAAGTTCACCGACAGAGAACATGAACTGAACAACACATTCAAAAACTTATTTGAAGAACAAAATACTCACTAAACAACACGAACAACACCTGACTGGACATCATTGAAGAAAAAAAGAGAAGACAAATAAAAAAGAAAAAAAAAGAACGTTACGGAAAACACAATTACTTGTTTCCCAAAATTCTGAACACTTTCGTACCGCATTTTGGGCATTCTCCCTTCAATGCTTTACGACCGTTCTTCATAGTAACTTCTTTACCGTTCTTCACAGTAACATTGCCTTTGCACTTCATACAACGCGCTTCAACTTTTGCTTCAGCCATTTGAATAACACCTCGATAACAGTTTTTATGACGATAAAAACAAACTCATTTATAAATATTCGCAAAACGACCACGAAAACAAGGCAAAAAGAAGGGATAATGGGTTAATTTGAGAACGCGCGCGAACTATTCTCTACTGCACGAATAACTTGTGTTTCTCTTGACCGTTCCGGCTCTTTTGAAAAAGATACCGAGAGAAAACAAGGGGCATGCGCTAACGCTTAGCCCCACCAAAAATCACTGAACAAAAAGTTTATGCTTCTCATTGCCCTCGATCTCAGAGAGTAATCTGCGAACGACCAACTTTTCAGGATCAGGCAACAATTTCACACGCTCCTTAATGTCCGCGTACGACGAGAAATGCCTCACACTCCTCGCCTCCAACACTTCCCACATACACTTCTTACCAATACCCGGCAAGAGTTCCAACTGGTGCATCCTCATCGTCAAAGGCTGAGCCATATTAAAGAATTGAACAAACCTTTTCTCATCCTTCTTCACCAAGTCCTTCAAGACGAACTCCAACTCAGTCCTCGCAGTAGCAGTCAACTTCGAAACATCAATACGGCCAAGAATGTGATGAACCTTCTCACGCAACCCTCCACCAATATACACTTCCTCCAACGGTTGCAAAAACACGCCCTCCTTAGGAACGAGTTCTAACAACGACAAGTGAGTCTTACCCAACGCTTGAGCAATAGCAGTCTTCCTATGAGAAGGCCTCATATCAGTAGGATAGCCATGAGTCAAGAAGTCCAACACTATCGCAGACTCTTCACGAGGAATATCCTGCTCACGACCCTGTTCACGAACGTCTCTATCCATACCACAAAAAAAAGAGGGAAAGTATATAAAACTATTGACTATAGGAAAGGAGTTTAATTTTCGTATCTTTTTCTTTCCTATATCCGTTGGAGTTTGCATTCTGAAACATCCGAATATCAAACTCCGACACTATAACGATATTACTGAGAATATGAAAATATGAGAATGCGAAAATATGAAAATGTGAGAATAGGGAACTGAAACTCTATGCGTCCTTCAACACGATGAAAACTCCATAAAAAAAAATACCACGTTGCTGGAGTTTTCAGCGTCCTGAATTTCGTATCAAAAAAAAAGTCAGTTACGTTTAATGAACTACTTTCGGATTGTAGACCTACGATTTCTCGAAATTCATGACTTCGAAAATCTTCTGAATGTTCTCCTTCGTGACAACAGCATTCAACGATTGCAACACTGCCTTCACTTCATCCTCAGTCTTCGGAAGAAGATCAACAAGCTTCACAGCATACTCCGCCCTGAAACGAGGAATAGCCAACAATTCCAACTTCGCAACAATCTCCAAAGCACTCTTACCAGACAATTTCACCATCTGAGAAGCATACTCCTCAGTCCTCGAAGCACGAAAGTTCAACTCTCCAGAAGCCTTCATAGCGACAAGAATATCACGAACGACAGCCAAAGGAACAGGCTGAGACGAAAGAACAGAAGATTTCATACACTCACACCCCTCAAATGAACAGGGTGAATAAATAACACCTTCTTCTTGTTCACATCAGTAATCTCAACACGATAACACTTACCAACACGAGAAAGAACAGTACCAGTCAACCCATAAAACTTAGGATGATACATACCATTCTGAACAGCAGGCTCGGCAATCAACCCAACCTTAGCACCAGGAGCGTACACGGTAAAAGCGCTCGTCAAAGAAACCTTCCCACGAGAAGAACGACCCTTCGTCATCTTACTACGGGACTTCTTCCTCATACCACCACGGCGTTCAACCATACACTGGAGAGAAAACGAGCGCTTTAAAAAAGTATCGAATACGAAACTACACCTACGAAACAAATGCTCATTAAAAAATACGGTCCAACGATAACTTTAAATAGTACGGCGAGACCACCAAAATAAATAAAGGGTAGAGGTAGATTACTATGAGGCGTACAATACTTTCGCGAATCAAAGAAACATTCACCGGTCCAGACTACGAGTCGGATGAGAAACAAGGCAAAGACTACGTAGAAATACCAAAAGTTGACGAAACCGAAGGCAAAAAAATAATCGTACGACCATACCACTTAGAAGAATTCGAAGACGTGAAAGGAATACTCGACGACCTCAGAGCAGGAGGAACGATAGCGCTCATCAATATCGCACCACTCAAAGAAAAAGACATCGTAGAACTCAAAAGAGCAATTTCTAAGCTCAAAAAGACGGCAGACGCGATCGATGGACAACTCGCAGGATTCGGAGAAGAATACCTCGTAGCAACACCAGCAGGAGTAGCCATCGCGAAAGCTTCAACAACTGCGCACAAAGCACCAGCAGGAGATTCAGAAAACGTAGAAGAATACTGAAAACTTAGTGCCCCTATTATACGTTGAGAGAAAAGAGTTAAAAACAGTCCACTTCCACAACCAGTTATGACACTCAAAGCACTACTCTTCGACATGGACGGAGTACTCGTTCACAGCTTCGAAAATAACAAGAAAGCGTTCGCAGACGTGTTACTCGAAGACTCGAACGTAGTACTCACCGCGCAAGATTTCACCAATGTGAGTGGTATGAGCATCAAAGATAAAATGCCATTATGGAAGAAAAAATATCCCCTCATTCTTGACTACAACCCTGAAGAACTCTCACGAAGAACAGGAAGAAAAGAAATAGAAATCCTCAAAACACAACTCGACAAACAACCAAACGTGAAACCACTCCTTGAAGAAGCGAGAAAACAAGGAATCAAAACAGCAGTAGCGACATCAAGCTTTGGTTGGAGAACAAAAGAAATACTGCACCTCCTCAAGATCGAAAAACTGTTCGACGCAATAGTTTCCGTCGACAACATACGACGAGGAAAACCATTCCCTGACAGCTACCTCGTAGCAGCAAAAGCAGTCGGAGTCGAACCACAACACTGCGTCGTCATAGAAGACGCGCCCAAAGGAATAACAGCAGGAAACAGTGCAGGAATGAAAACGATAGGAGTACTCACGAAAGAACAAACAAAGAAAGAACTCTCAGAAGCAGACATTATTGTTAACAACGTCGAAGACATCACCATAGAAATAGCAAGAGATCTATTCTCGCGAGGAACAACACTATGACGATCATTCTCGGAATCGAAAGCACAGCCCACACGTTCGGAGTAGGAATAGTCCGCGATTACGAAATACTCGCGAACGAAAGAGCAGCGTACACGACAAAGAAAGGAGGAATACACCCCGTAGACGCGAGCAACCACCACGCAGAAAACGCCGCAACCATCCTCAAACAAGCACTCACGAAAGCAAATATGACTATGAACGACGTCGACGCTATCGCTTTTTCCCAAGGACCAGGACTCGGACCGTGCCTCGCCATAGGAGCATTCACCGCACGATACTTAGCGGGAACGTACAACAAACCACTCATCCCCGTCAACCACTGCATCGCACACCTCGAAATAGGAAGAGGACTCAGCAAGACGAAAGACCCAGTATTACTGTACGCATCAGGAGCGAACACCCAAATCATAGCATACCAAGAAGGACTCTACAGAGTCTTCGGAGAAACGCTCGACATGGGCATCGGGAATATGATTGATACGTTCGCACGCGATTTAGGACTCGGATTCCCAGGAGGGCCAGCAGTCCAAGAACTCGCAAAAAAAGGAACAATACTCCACCCACTTCCCTACGTCGTGAAAGGAATGGACACAAGCTTCTCCGGCATCCTCACCAACCTACAACGAATGAAAGCAACACCCGAAGACAAATGTTTCACACTCCAAGAAACAACATTCGCAATGCTCGTAGAAGCATCAGAACGAGCACTCGCACACACGGACAAGAACGAACTCGTCATAGGTGGAGGAGTAGGATGCAACACGAGACTCCAAGAAATGTGCAAAAAAATGTGCGAATCACGAGGAGCAACGTTCCACGCACCACCACGAGAATACCTCGTCGACAACGCAGCAATGATAGCATGGCAAGGACTGAATCAGTACCGAGCCGGACACACTATTAAAGTTTCTGAAGCGATTATTAAGCCGTACGAGAGGACTGACGAAGTTAAGGTGACGTGGAGATAGAGAAACTAATAACTCGGAGGAGTAGTTTTTACTGTTTCTAATTCTCTCAAGAATTTATCTCCATAAAGAACAGACTCTTCTCCAATCTCGCACTTCCCTCGTTTATACTCCTCAGTAATAAGTTTACAGTACTCCTTATCACCAGTCTTGTATGCAAAGTATCCATAACAAACACCTTGCCACCCACTCTCGCCCACAGACTTACACAAAAGAGGATTGTTAAGAAGTGCGGCGACTTTATACTGACACGAGGATCTCAACATAAAATAGCTAACTTCTGAGCACGTTTGAAAATCTGATGACAGTATTGCAGTATTAAACGCTTGCACATCATTATTTTCCGCAGTCAAAAGATATTGACCAATTTCCTCGCGTGAATTTGGACTTTCAAGTACTATGTATGTAAAACCTAAGAATAACGGAATAAACATTCCAAGTATGAAGAATATCAACAACACACGTTTAGTTGTTTCGACAATCCTACTGAAAGAAAATAGTGTGAAAACAGAAACGACCAGTAAATACAAAACCGCAAATACTATTGTTTTTCCCACGTAAAAACCAAAAGGCATTACACCAGTATATATTCCATAACCAAATAATAATACGAATAGTGCAACAAGAACTGGAGCGAGAAGGTACAAAATACCTCCTTCCAATGATAAACATACGAGTAATGCAATCCTTGACTCTCTGAACTTTTTAAGGTATAAGTATGGAAAGAATAATACGCATAAGACAAATATGAATGTGACTACTCCCACGACAGGCGTCAGAAAAATTTTCAAAATCTCCATTTCTTGAGCGGATGAAAGAACAATAAAAAAGAACGCCACAGAAGACACAACCGAGAGAACAACCGCTGAAAGAAGCATTGCTTTCAACGTCATCAAATCCTCAAAAATAGAGTTCTCTTCAGCCACTTGCTCTCTGCAAAACTTATTCAATAACAAAGTGAACCACAAGATTTGGAATAAGAAGAACGTAAGCAGAAACTCTAAAAAGATAGAAACACCAATAGGAATTCCTGTAATATCGATGCCCGCTCCAAAAAGGTAGACTTCCGCCATAGAAAACAATACCGAGAATATTGAAGAAAAAAGCGTGAGGAAGAATACTGATGATTTATCCAGCAGAAAATCTTGTTTCTTCATCAAGAACAAAAGCAAAAACGCCCCAACTATAACTGAAAGTAAAAATCCCACAAAATTCATAAAAATGCTAATGATACCAATGACAACAGATGTCACTAGTATTGAAACTAACACGTTTCTTTCCATGGCGTCTCACAGGTACAACGACTTTAAAAAACATTTGTTTTCAGACAACATCATCAAAGTATCCGAAGCGATCATCAAACCATACGAGAGAACAGATGAAGTAGAAGTGACGTGGAGATGCTCACAACCCCAAATACTTCCTTTTCCTATCATAATACTTGTGCTTGTCGACGAAGAGTTCTATGAAATAGGAGTTCTTCTCTTTCGTCAACAATACACGAACCCTGTTATCGTTCGACTTGTAGATGAACGAAATCACGTTCTTAAAATTCTTGCAAGGCTCTGGAATCACATTTTCTTTTGAACACTCGCGAATCCATTCAAGAATTGAGTTCTGCCGTTGTTCAAGAACACTCTCGATGACCGACTCAACATGACCATCAAAACGAATCTGCGAACCAAGAATCTTCTGAACCTCCACCTTAAACTCTTCAGCGTTCAACAGCCAACACCTCCTCAAACACTCCCATTAAGCGAGCATAATACTCTTTGAACTTCGAGTAGTCTTTCGCCATTCCCCTATACAACAAAAGCATACGCTTCATTGATTTCTTCGCGAGTGAAGGTTTCACGCCGAGAAGAACAGCTCTCGCAAACACTTTCTTGACAATTTCTTGAGGCCGTTTTGACGAGAGAGTCGCGTCAACCTGCACTTTCAACACGACAGAATCAGGAACAGGATCGCGAGAGAGAGCGGAAGCCTGCACGAGAAACTCTCGCAGCGTTTTCTTTACCCCAATAAACTCAGTCTCCAAATCGTTAAAGAGCTCTTGATACAACGACGTCACCTTATCAAGAGTCGCTCGCTCTTTCAACACGAATGAGTCAAGTGATCGATTCGAAACGCACACCTGTTGTACACTCGCAAAAAAAAGTGACGCGTACACATCACTCGTGAGAAACGTCACGTGAAGACCGCCACGAAGAACATCTTCTTTCTCGCGAGAACCAACAACGAACACGTCAATATCATTATACTTCTTTGCATACAAATAACTCCCCGTGATAAAAACGTGACACCCCTTAAACCTTCTCGAAA
>CAYHWM010000060.1:0-7178 GCA_964359925.1 uncultured Methanosarcinales archaeon | reverse complement strand
GAATGAAAAATTCAACATTCATACGGATATGAATGCTGTCGCGTTCGATCGCTTCTTAAAAAAATCAAACATAAGCCCCATTTTAAACAAAGAAGAAACACTCAAAAATTTGGACATTCTTGACGACAAAAAATTAAAAAATGCAGGAGTTCTCTTGTTCTGCAACAAAGTAACCACGTTTTTCTTGAACGCTCAAATTACGTGCGTGTTATTTTTAGGACACGATAAACTGAACATTCTCGACAAGAAAGAATTTGAGAGCGACACATACTCAAACTATACTGAGGTCATAGAGTATCTCAAATCAAAACTCAATACTGAATACCTCATTAAAACCGCGGGTCCAAGAGTAGAGAAATTAGAAGTACCTGAAGAAGCATTAAAGGAAGCACTATTGAACGCAATTGTTCACAGAGACTACTTTTCAAATGCGGAATTACACGTGTATATTTTCAAGGACAGAATAGAAATCGTCAACCCCGGAGGACTTGTCCCAGGAATAAAACTTTCCGATCTTGGAAGAAAAAGCAGTTCAAGAAATAAACTCTTGTTCGGATTGTTTCAAAGAATGAACCTTGTAGAAAAGGCAGGAACAGGAATATTAAGAATAAGAAACGCGATGAAAGAGTATAAACTCGAACCTCCGAAAATCGAAACCGACGAGAACTGGTTCACGATGATATTCAAAAGACCAGATTTACAGAAAGAAAGCTATGAACAACGATTCTATGGAAAAGAAAACCAAACAACTGTGGAGAAAAGTACCAGAAAAGTACCAGAAAAGTACCAGAAACTCATTGATGAATTGGTAAAAAAACCTGATATTTCACGAACGGAACTCGCCAAAAAACTCAATGAAGAACCAACCACGATACAATCTCAACTAAGAAAATTGGTAAAAGACGGATTCATAAAACGAGTAGGCCCTGACAAAGGAGGACAATGGAGAGTGAACAAGTGACGAAAGGAGAAACAGTTTGGGGAACAAGTTTGCACTCAATACTTGAATTGGCAGACAGTATCTGCCGAATTGAGACAAAAGCTAACTCTCGGCACTGCTGAGAGAACAACGATTCTACGGAAAACAAACAACTGTGAAGAAAACTGTGGAGAAGATTCTCTCAGCAATAAAACTCCCAACCGCAGCAAGCTACGGGGTATTAAACCCAGAAAGGGATAAAGAACGAAATCTCACACTCTCACCACTATTTTTCCTCGTTCAATTTTATTGCCACTTTACTACTTCA
The DNA here is from genome assembly GCA_964359925.1 of uncultured Methanosarcinales archaeon. Taxonomy (GTDB): domain Archaea; phylum Nanobdellota; class Nanobdellia; order Woesearchaeales; family ARS49; genus JACQMS01. The sequence continues at coordinate 5,931 of CAYHWM010000060.1, read as the reverse complement.
ACTGTCAATTCTCCTTTGCTTTTTTGTATGAGTATTCCTTCTTTTTTGAGGTTGTGTTTTAGTGTTGATGAGGTACTGAAGGTATCTTTGTTGGCGAGTATGAATTCTTTTGCAAACTTGTCTCCGAATGATTTTCTTACAGAGTGTAAGATTTCGACAACGTGCGTCCAGTGTTTTCCTTCTATTAATTCTTTTCTCTTGAAGATTGATTTTGTAGCGTATCCAAGTTCTTGAAGTCTTCGGATTGCCTCGTTCACTTTTGGAAATTCTGCTTGAAAGTCTATATTTTTCAAAATGAATTCTTGGTCATTCAAATTTCTGAGGAGAAACTTGATGTTCTTTTGAGAATATTCCCCGAAGTGTTCTTTCGTGAATAATCTTTTTGCTATGTCTTCCATGATGTGCTTTTTCGTGCTGAGGATAGTTACTATTCTTTGTGGCTGAACAACATACTTGTTTTCCAGATCACTGAACCTGTCGAAATGAGTTATTATTTCATTCGCGTCCATGTGCTGATATGCGTTTATGAACTTCAAGTCAGCATTATTGAGGTATGTTGCTAATTTTTCAGAAAGTGATGGATTCTCTCTCGATAATAATAGAAAATAGTGTTGAGCATCTTGTGGCATGGTGTCTTTTATTTCTGTCAAATCAGGATTTTTGCAGTTGAGTAAAAAGTGGAAATATTCCTCTTTGCCAAAATACTGTTTTATTACATCTTTAAACCTGAAGAATTTCTCTCCGTTTTCGATAATCTCTTCGACCGCACACTCTTGTTTGAGCACGAGTATCAACTGGTCTGGAGAGTTTATCTTTGTTATCAATTCTTTTCTCGCAGTATAGATAAGATCGGAAAGAGGGTCATCTTCATCATCATAATTATTGTACGTATCTTGCTGGTCGGTTAGTTTCTCATTGAGACTATCAAATGCCCCATCTATATACTTAAGAAGTTTTAGTAATTGCTCAAAATTGAGACAGTCTATGTTCTCATTAATGTTTTCTATTTCATCTTCGGAGAAATTATGAATGAAATCATCTACGAAACTTTGGAAATTTGTTTTCTTTCTAAAAACCTGTTTTTTTATCAATTCTGGATGTTCTGGTAATATCGTTTTTATGATTTCGATGAGGTCGTCTTTTTGTAGAGTTTTCAAATAATTCAAGAACTCATCAGCGTTTGAGCTTTTTCCTTTTTCATGATAGAGATATGTTGCAACTGCATGTTTGCAATTATACTCATAGGGACACGAACATTCTCCTTTCAGTGTTATAAGGTGTACTTTTGTTTTGTATGCATACGTTCCGTGAACTTCTGAACATAAATAATCTCCTATTTTTATACACGAGGCAACATTATCTACATACTCCTTTCCACGATTGATTACTTGTTCTTCATATACATCTTCAAGTCGTTTTATATTCTTCATATACTCAATTCTCCCACCATTCTCTCTATAATCTTTTTCACATCGTCCGGTTTTGCCGTTCCCTTAGTGCTTTTCATCACGTGCCCAACGATAGCATTCAACGCTTTTTCTTCTCCTTTTTTGTAGTCTGCTACGGCTTTCGGTGAGGAGTCAATGGCGGTCTTGCATAATTGTTCGAGCACGTTCGAGTCTGAAATCATCGTCGTTCCGCTCGTTTCGACGTGTTCTCGTGGTGAGAAGTCTTTTTCGAGAATGTGCGTCATTAAGTCTCGACCTGTATGTTCTGTGATTTTCTTGTCGTGTAACAACATAATAATGTCTGACAGTGTTTTCAAGTTCAACGCCGTCGCGGGCAATTCTTTTGCGTTGAGCACTTTGAGTACTTCTTTCCTGAACCATTTCGCTGCGGTGACTGGATTGCTCGTTTTCGTGACGAGCTCATAAGCGTCTGCTACGTGTAAATCTTGAGTGACGACGTCGGCATCGTCAAAGGAAACTCCTCGTGCAATATACTCTTTTATTCTCTCATCGGATAATCGTGGAATACTTCCTCGAGTTTTAGAAATGATTTCTTGAGTGATGTTCAGTTGTGGCAGGTCTGCGTCGTAAATGTATCCGTAGTCGTCTTCTGTTTCTTTCGTTCTCATCGAGTGTGTTCTTTCCCCGTCCCATCGTCTCGTTTCTTGAACAATTGTTTCTTCTCGTTCTTGTCGTGCTATTTCGTACACTAATGCTCTTTCTACTTCTTTGAATCCTGTCACGTTCTTAATCTCAACGCGTGTGTAGTTATGTTTTGCAACGCTCACGTTCACGTCTGCTTTGATGCTCATATCCGATGACGTGATGTTCAAGTATGTGAGCGTGTTTAACATTTTTTTGAGGAATGACCGTGCGTGTTCTGGACTGGTGATGTCTGGTTCGGTAACTATTTCTGCGAGCGGTATTCCGCTTCTGTTGTAATCAATCAGCGTCCCGTTTGGTACGTGTTCGAGTGCGGCAGGGTCCTCTTCGAGGTGTACTCTCTTAATACGTATTGTTGTTCCCTCAACGGTTATTGTTCCGTTCGTTCCGAGTGGTGTTTCGTATTGAGTGATTTGATAGTTCTTTGAGAGGTCAGGATAGTAATAGGTTTTTCGAGAAAAATAGGAAGGGTTCGTAACGTGGCAATTCAGTGCTAAGCAAAGTTTCAACGTGTGCAGAACTGCTTGTTTGTTCAGTCGTGGTTTCGATCCGGGCATTCCTAAGCAGACTTCGCACGTGAGAGTGTTTGGTTGTTTGTCGGAGAATTCTGTCGTCGAGCACGAGCAGAAGAGTTTACTCTTCGTGTTTAATTGCACGTGTACTTCGAGTCCTATCTTGCACGGTAGACTGTGAGATGCGGATTGTGAGAAGTGGGTGGTGGCAATCATGGAAGTGCCCTCTCGATAGCATGAGCAAGAGTTATCAATTTTTCTTCTTGGAAATGGTGAGCGGTGAGCATCAACCCTATCGGGAGTGATCCTTTCCATCCCGTCGGTAACGTCATATGGGGTAGTCCTGCGAGGTTTGGTCCAACGGTGAGCTTGTCCATCAGGTAGTTTTGGAGCGGGGTGATTTTTGACAGTTCGTTGAACGTCGGTGCGAGGATAGGCATCGTAGGACTAAGTATGCAGTCAACCTTCCCAAATGTTTGAGCATACTCGTTCAGGATGTGAGTTCTTGCTTGTAATGCTTTCATATAGTATGCGTTTCTGTATCCTGCCATTCGAGCAAACGTCCCAAGTAACAATCTTCGTTTTGCTTCTTTTCCGAATCGTGTTGAGCGTATGTGAGTGAAGTATTCGTTGTATGAATCTGTCGGCACTTCTTGATAGCCATACCGTAACCCGCAGTATTTTGCGAGGTTCGTTGATGTCTCGGTCAATGCGAGCAGGTAGTACGTCGGGATGGCATACGAGTCAGTGAGTGGTAGTTCTATGGTTGTCGTCGTCGCTCCTAATTCTTCGAGGAGTTCTTTCGTGTCATGAACGTTGTTGAGTATTGATTCATCGGTTCCTTCGGGTGCGATGATTCCGATACGCATTCCTTTCACACTCTTTCCAAGAGCCTTCGTATATGATGGTACGTTTTCGTGACTGCTCGTCGGGTCTTTCTCATCTCTTCCGGAAAGTATTTCGAGTGCGAACGCGGCATCTTCGACTGTTTTCGTGATGGGTCCTATCTTGTCGAGCGAGTTCGCATAGTCAAGTAATCCATAACGACTCACTCTACCATACGTCGGACATAAACCGACAACTCCGCAATAGCTTGCTGGTGTGACGATGCTTCCTCCAGTACTTTCCGCGATACTGAAGTGCGGTTTCGTCGTCGCTGAGGTGATTCCTGCACTTCCTCCGCTGCTTCCTCCACACACTCTTGACTCGTCATGAGGATTGGTGGGAATTTCAAATCCTATTCCTGTGTTGACTGCGAATCCTCCGTATCCGAATTCGTCTTGCGCTGTTTTCCCCGTTATCGTTGCTCCTTTGTCGAGGACTCGTTGAACGCTTGTCGCGTTGAAGACTGGTTTGTACCCTTCGAGAATTGCGCTACTCGCTTTCGTTTCTACTCCTCGAACGCATAAACAATCTTTGACTGTGACTGGCAGTCCTGTCAGTATTCCTTTCGTCGTCGTCTCGTTGCAAAACGTCGTGATGTAGTGGTATCGTTTGCTGATTGTTTTTGCTTCTTCGGTGAACGACGCGATGGTTTCTTCTGGAGTCGTCGACTTGTTTCGTAGTGCTTCGATGTGTTCTCGTATCGTGGGGGGTTTGTGCGGAGTCATTGTGTCTTTGGACCTCTGATGAATCCTCTCGACGAGAATTTCACGTTTTTCAACGCGTCTTCTTGCGACAAGCTCGGAGCAACAACGTCGTCTCTCCACTCGTTCACGATTGGTTTTGGGTGAATGCTGATCGTCGTCGCTGGGAGTTCTTCGATCTTCTCGAAGAACGTTATTATTTCTTGAAGTTGTGGGAGAAATTCTTCTTGTTCTTCCGGAGTAAGTTCGAGCCTACAATTCTTCGCTACTGACAACAGTACCTCTTTTGTTATCTTCATACGTTCGTGAACGAGGTTTGTGTTTTTTAATGCTTTCGTGTGCAAACTGATACTTGTTCATTGTTCTTATTCTCACAATCCACATTCTCAGACTCTGCCTTCCACTGGTCACTGAACAAAATAAGGCATTATAGTTGAAATCGTGAATAAAAAAGTAGCATTTTCTCGTCCACTGGTCACTGGACATTCTCGGGCGGACTATTTAAACGACAGAATTCGTGAAGAGATATCCCGTAAGGGAGGTGATTGAAATGATTGACGAAATGGAGAGTGGAATGGTTGATTTGAGCGTGGAAACGATTGGAGCACTGTTTTTGGAGCAAGTGTCGAGAATGACAACGGAGGTATCGTTATGAGTCTCTTTTTCAAGGATGAGGACGGCGACATATTTGAGGAAACGAGGAGTCTCGGTTTTGGAGAGAACACGAGCGAGATTGTTGAGTGGTTGGAGGATGATGATAGTCTCACTCCTGAAGATATAGGATTCTTGAGAGGGTTTGAGGGAGGTTGAACAGGAATGTTTATATACCATACAGTACCATATAGTACTTGTGAGAGTATGCAAGATGCACAGCTAAACCTCAAACTTCATAAAGACCTCTTTCAAGAGATAGAACTCTTGTCAAAGGTGTTTCGTGTACCAAAAGTAGAGTGGGTAAGAAGCGTTCTTTCTCAAGAAGTAAGAAAGGAAGTTGAGAAAGAGAAGACTGCTATTGCGAGAGCATACTTGAAAGGGAGCATTACGAAGAAAGAGCTTGCACTCCTTCTCGGAAAAGAAGACGCTACGGATATAGAAACTATTGAAAGAGTGGGACGCGACAGCAGAAAGTATGCTGAAATATTGGCAAAATCGATGAAATGAGAATTGTTCTCGACACATCGGCAATACTTTCTCTTGCTATGGGAGGAATTCTTGAGATTGTTGTGAACCAAAAAGATTGTTGTATACCTTTGAGAGTAGAAGAAGAATTGAAAGGTCTCGCAACGAACAATGACTTTCTCGGGAAAGTGGCAAGATATTCATTAGAATTTGTAAAAAAGAGAGATTCTTGTTTTTGAATCAGAAATTCGGTCAAGAAGAGGGGAGATTGAGTGCGCATATCTTGCAAGAGAACAAAGAGATGTAGAAATAGTAGTTACTGATGATACTAAATCAATCGAAACTATTCGACGTGTTTCTCGAAAGAAGGTATTCTTCAGTACGGTTTTTCTCTTCGCTCTTTTAAAAAGAGGAGATTTGACAAAGAACCAAGCAATCAATGTTCTCGAACGAATGAGAGTGCAAAGAGACTGGAAGAATAATGTTATCTACGAAGAAGCAAGAGTATTCTTGGAAGAAGAAACCTGAGTTTTTCACAATCATAAGTCGGCTGTGGGACATATTACTTGTTTGACTGGTGAACGGTTGTTTTTGTTATGATGA
>CAYHWM010000059.1:0-7260 GCA_964359925.1 uncultured Methanosarcinales archaeon | reverse complement strand
TTTTCTTTGACGACGTGTTGTGCGAGCTTGTGTAATCGTACTGCTCTGTTGTTGTACCCTAATCCTTTCCATTCTTTCACGATGCTTGATTGTTTTGCTCTCGCGAGGTGTTGTATAGTCGGATATTTTTTGGTGAACGAGTTGTATTTTTCGATGACTCGTGATACTTGAGTTTGTTGAAGCATGAGTTCTGAGATGAGTATCTTGTAAGGGTCTGTTGTGTGTCTCCACGGGAGGTCTCTTTTTTCTTGGGAGTACCACTTGAGGAGTGTTGTGCTGACTTGTTCTTTTTTGTTCATCTTACGTTCCTGTTTCGAGGATGTTGAGGAGTAGTGTTGTGAGTTCTCTTCGTTGTTCTTTGACCCATGTTGCATCGTGGAGTTGTTCTGTTGGCGTATTGTTTTCGTTTTCTTTTGTGAGTCTGAGGTGGTCGTCGAAGTGGTATGTTGTTCCTTTGTGAGTGAGCGTGTACCCTTCTGATGCGTGAGTGAATGTTGTTCCGTTACTTTTGAAGTGTGCTGGCGTGATGGGTAGTTCGTGAATAGAGTCTGTTCCTTCGGCGAGGATGCTGACGAGGTTTCGTACTTGTGTTGTGTGGAGTCCGAGTGTTTCGAAGAGTGCGCTTGCGAAGTCTCTGATGTCTTCGTGAGTTCTCATTCCTCGAATGATGCGTTCCCAATTTTTTGGGGTTATCATGTGGTCGTCGACTCCGTTCTTGTCGATCCATACTGTTCCGACGTAGTGTGCTGGTCTGTGTTCTCGTGGGATGTGGAGTCCTCGAATGCACAGGTGCGGGTCTTCTTGTGGTTGTGGTTCGTTGTAGGAGACAACAACTGGCCCTCCTTCGAGTTTGTAGTACATCCAGTATGGTTTGACGATTTCCGTTTGAGTTGCTGTTGTCGTACGTATCAACCTCTTTGAGAAAGTCTCGTGTTGGAGTGTTTATATGTCTTACGAACGTCGGTTCTTGTGTGCGTATTTTTTGTTTATATTTTTTTCGTCAAGTGTTTCTGATACTGGTATTTCTCCTTGTCGTGCGTACTCGAGTGCTCGTTGGTGTCCTTGAATAAGTGTTTCTTCGTGATGTCGTACTCCGTATCGTATTTCGAGTCCTGAATCTCCTGTGTGGATGCTTGTGACTTCTTCTCTTCCCGTTTCGGGGTTGATGATGACTTCGATGTGTGATGGTATGAGTGGTTGTGCTCGTTCTCGAATTGCGTCGTAATCTTCTGTTTTGAAGAGTTGTTGTGCTACGTAGTCTATGTGTTCAATGTTTCTCGGGATGAGGTGTACGTCTCCTGTTGTTGTATCGACGAGGATGCTTATTCTTCCTGCTTTTTTTCTTCCGCCGTAACTTGCGAGTGCGCTCCACGTGAGAGCTGCTGATGGACGTGCCATTAGTCTATGAGTGCGTAAAGTATTGGTGCACTTTCTCCTCCTTTTTGTTCTACTACTTCTCGGTATGCCTCTCGTAGTTTTGCGTATGCTTGTTCTCTTGTTGAGTCTTTCGGAAGTTCTGACTCTATGAAGTTGAGGTGTATGGTTACTTGTTCCAGTAATAGTTTTCCTTCGGATTGAGAAAATGTTTCGCGAACTCTTTCAACGAGCGTTGGTTCTGGTTGTTCTGTACTCATGGTTTCATGGCGTCTCAATCTTTCACTATCTTCTTTCAATGTTCTACTTCTTTTCTCTTATCTCTTCGGTTAGTTGTTGTAGGAATTCTTCTTTTGTTTTCTTTTCGCGGTCTCCTTTTCTTGACCGTATGTCGAGTTGTCCGCTCGTGATTTCTTGTTCTCCTATAGTTATCGTATAATTTACTTTTTCGAGTTGTGAGTCTCTTACTTTTTTGCTGATGCTTTCTGCTCTGTCGTCGAATGTTGCTCGAATGCCGTTTTCTTTGTAGTGTTTCTCAAGAGTTCTCGCGTGTTCGTTGAATGTGTCATTGACGGTAATAATCCTTACTTGTTCTGGGCTGAGCCAGAGTGGGAAGTTTCCTGCGTAGTGTTCTATGAGTACTCCGAAGAATCGTTCCACGCTTCCGAGTATTGCTCGGTGTATCATGACTGGTGTGTGTTTTTGTCCGTCTGCTCCTTGATATTCTGCTCCCATGCGGAGTGGCATTTGGAAGTCGAGTTGTATCGTGGCTACTTGCCAGTATCTTCCGAGTGCGTCTTTCACGTCGATGTCTATTTTTGGTCCGTAGAATGCTCCTTCACCTGTTTTTATCGTGTACGCAAATCCTTTTTGTTCGAGTGCTTGTTTGAGTGTTGTTTCCGCCACTTCCCAGAGTGAGGGGTCTCCCATCGCACTTTCTGGCTTGGTGGAGAGTTTGAGGACGAATTCGAATTTGAACACGTCTTTGTACACGTACGATACGAAATCGAGCAGTGCTTCGAGTTCTGGCTTTATTTGTTCTTTCGTGCAGAAGATGTGTGCGTCGTCTTGAGAGAATTTTCGTACTCGTGTTAATCCTCCGAGTACTCCTTTCAATTCATTGCGGTGCAACATACAAAAATCTGCAATTCTGAGTGGTAGATCTCTGTAACTTCTGCTGTCGCTTTTGTAGATGAGGACGTGGGATGGGCAGTTCATTGGTTTGAGTGAGAATTCTTGGTCGTCGACTTTGAGCGTGAACATGTTTTCTTTGTAGTGTTCCCGGTGTCCTGAGAGTTCCCATAATTCTTTGTTGAAGAGTTGTGGCGTGATGACTTCTTGGTATCCTCGTTGTTGGTATTCTTTCCTGATGAATGCGAGGAGTTCGTTGTAGATGATGGTTCCCTTAGGCAGGAAGAATGGGCTTCCTGGGCTCCAGTCGTGGTGGTGGATGAGTTTTAACGTTTTTCCGAGTGTTCGATGATCTCTGAGTTCTGCTTGTTTGATGACTTCGAGGTGTGCGTCAAGCTCTTTCTGTGATGGGAAGCTGATTCCGTAGATTCTCGTGAGTTGTTTGTTTTTGATGTCTCCTCTCCAGTATGCTTTCGTGACGCTTCGTAGTTGTATCGCTTTGATGAGTTTCGTGTTTGGTACGTGAGGTCCTCTGCATAAGTCGATGAAGTTGTCTCCCATCGCGTACGCGGTGAGTGTTTGTCCTCCTATTTTGAACTCTGAGGCCATTTCCATTTTGTACTTGTTGTTAGGGAATGTTTTTCTCACGTCTTCGAGAGTTATTTCTTTCCGTTGGTAGACGAGTCCTTGATCGACGATCTCTTTCATCTTTTTTTCTATCTTTGGCAAGTCTTCTTGAGTAATGTTTAATTCGTCAAAGTCGTAGTAGAATCCTTCTTCGACTGCTGGACCTATCGTGTTCTTCGCTTCGGGGTATAATTGTTGAATAGCGTATGCGAGGATGTGAGCGGTGCTGTGGCGGAACACTTCGACGCCTTCAGGGTCTGCGAATGTGATTATTTTTATGGTTGCGTCTTGAGTAAGAGGCACATCCAAATCTGAGAGTTTGTCGTCCACTTTTATCGCGAGAGCATTCTCTGCGAGCTTTCGACTAATGCTTTTCGCAAGCTCCACGCCAGTAATTCCTTTCTTTACTTGTTTGGTCGTACCGTCGGGGTACGTGAGCGTTATCTCGTCAATATCGTTCATAGCATCATTGTCTGAACGGTCGGTATTTAAGATTTGCGGGGGATCATTCTTTTACTCATACTTTGTGAGTTTTATCTATATCGAGAGATTCTTTCTTTGATAAAAATCTTGAACGTTCAAAATCGTCCAATTCTATGAGTACGTGTTTATCGCAAGCGGTAAGAATATGGTTTGACATAGAAAATGACGATCCTCGAATGCGATCATTGAAATAGTAGAGAATCACTTTTTTCTTGTATTCTGTTCTGATGTGATTCAAAACAGGTACGAAATCTGTATCGCATGCAAGAAGAATGATGGAAGTGATTTCTTTATTTTGTCCCAATGTCATCAAGTCCATGGTGAGAAGTGTGTCGACGCCTTTTTGCATATGTTCTCCATTTATACGTTGACATCTTCCTTATCTTACGATAAAGTTTTGAATCTTTCGTAGGCAGTAAACAAAACTTTTGTATTTGTTGTGTTTCTCAACATCTGCAACTTCTGGAGGGACTCCTTGGAATGGCGGGGCTGTGTAGTAGTACACTCCAGTACACCAGAGTCCTTGCTTTTTTGCGAGCGTTATGGCAAGCTGGTTTATGTCGTGTTTGTAAAATATTCCGTTACCAAAATGTTTTGCGATCTTAGAATGATATCCTGCGTCAATGAAGACGACTGTTTGCGACATGCCTGAGTTTCCTATCATGGTGTTTCTAAAAATAGAAATCATCCAACAATCCCGTAGGACTGTTGGGGCTCATTTTTCATTCCTGTATTCTCGCTACTTTATAAACTTTTCTTTTATGTTTTTTCGTATTCTTCAGTACGGTTCTTCGATTCTTTCGAGTACGTTTTCATCTTCTTCGAGTTCGTACGAGTGTTGGTAGTCTTCGAGTGCTTGGAGTATGCGAGTGAGTATTTTGTTCATCGTTCGTTGAGGGTGGTGTGTTGGCGTTAAATACTTTTTGGGTGTTGTGAAAAGAGACTTTCTTTCTACTCTCTTTCCGTTATTTTCCACTCTTTGAACCCGCTCTTGATCGCTTCTCTTTCAAGAACGGAGTCGTATTCTCTTTTGAATAATTTTTTCCTGATTTGAGTGCTTCTGCCTCCCATTCCTATTTCTTCTGTGAGACTCTCTTTGTCATATGAGCAGAGGAGTATTTCTAATTCTTCGATGGCATCTTTTCCTAGTGCTCCGAGCATTTTTCTGATGGAGAACAGGATGGGTGCTGCAAATGTTGTTGACGCGAAGTAGAAGCCGTTCCCTCGTAGTTTCGTGAGCGGTCGAGTGATGCCATCGCCTTGTTCTTGAAGTAATAATGTTTTGATGAGGTCGTCAATGACTGTTCTTCTCGTGTGGTGCATATCCGCTTGTTGTTGAACGTAATCGATGTGTGACGTGCACGAGAGTTTTCCTGGTTCTATATGGAAGGAGTAGTGGACTTGGTATGCTGTGGGTGTCGTGTTTGGTTCTTCTTTGTTGAAAAGTTGGCATACCATCGTGTGAACCATTACTTCTGCTCGTTCTCCGTATGTCGTTCCGAGTACTGTTACATCTTTGAATCCGTCGACGGCGAGTGTTGGAGTGATAAGTTCATGAAAGAGTGTTCCGAGTTCTGCTTCTCTACTATTTCTTTCTTCTCGTGGAGCCATTCCTTGATCGTACTGCGCGAAGAATTCGAGAATGGAGCGATATCGTTTGATGAAGTTGTCGTAGAGTGCTCGCTCTCCACTATCGAGTGCGTAGAACGTCGTCGGGAATGATTCTTTTTCGTGAATCATATCTTGTTCGACGTTGTGTACTGCTTGAACTTGCATACGTGTTGTTTCGCTCCTTCTGACCCTCTTCTTATTGTGGTGGAGTGATAAGTAGTTTTTAAAGTGGAGTGTTTCAGAACAGTTCAGTTATTTCTTCTTTGAGTTCTTCTATCGATTCGAGTACGTTCTCATCTTCTTCGAGTTCGTACGAGTGTTGATAATCTTTGAGTGCTCGTTCGAGATATTCTCTTTTTTGGTGTGGAGTGGTTGTTGTTCCTTCTGCAAGTTCTTCGTTCGCTCGTGCTCTCCAGTAGTGTGCTCCTGTTGTTTCTTGAATGGTGATTGACGTGTCGAGGTGTAGTACTGCTTTGTTGAGTGTTTCTTCTCGCTCTGTTCCTTGGAGATGGGTTGTTGCATACCGTATTTCCGTGCTTCCGAGCCAGCTGTAATCGTTTGCATCTCCGATTCTCAATACTTCGAGTTCGAGGTCCGTTATTGATTCTTGGTAGAGTTCTTTTGATTCTTGTCCCGTGAGTAGTCTTGCAAGGTTTGCTTTCGTCGTTCCGCGCCGGTGGAGGAGTGTTGTTCGTTGTTCTTCGTCTTGGAATTTTGCGAAGTCTTCGAGTGCGAGTTTGTATTGCTCAATTTTTTCTGTTCCGTTCAGGAGGTTTCCGAGTCTTTGTCGAGCTGTTCCTCTGTAGAAGTAATCTTGAGGTGCTCCTCGGTATTTTACTGCGAGTTCGAAGAGGCGGAGTTCGTCTGCGCAAATGGAGAGTTGTGTGTGTTCTATGGGTGTGCCGTCTGTTCTGATATAAAACTGGGATTCGTCGAATTGTCCGTTCAGTTCTGCTTTTTGAAGGACTGCTCCTGCTTTCAGGACGAGTTGTGCGAATCGTTCTTCCGTGGTCGATTCGAGAGTGCTCTGTTCGGAGGTTCTTGGTGAATTGTTTTGAGAGTGTTCTTTCGCGAGTCCGAGTGTTTGAAGTATTCGAGTGAGTGTTTTGTTCATCGGAGTGTGAAGAGAAGAATGAATAGTTAAAATAGTTTCGTTGTGGTGGTTGGTCGTTTTTAAAGTGTGGTGATTCGTAAGAGAAATAAAACGCCAACGCTGGGACTTTCAATCTTTCGTTTCACCGAAAACGAAAGTTTTTTGAACCCAGATGCCCTATTCGGACAATAGCTGCTCAGGCTATCGGTTGTAACCAGATCAACCATCGTTGGCGTCTTTGCCGAGACTCTGAATCTCGGCTTTTTCTTATTCTCTTCATTCTTTAAGTGTCTTTATGAGAAAATTCCGGAACGCTTCTGAGCCAACCGGAACGGTTACGGATACGCCGGAAAACTTGCCTTCGAGAAAACAAAAAAGCGTAACGCTTTTGGTTGTGGCGAAAATATTTTCCTTTTTTTCTCGTCGTCATGTATTCTTATCTTGCGTCGCATATCTCCATGTAGTCGAGTTCTGAATCTACTCTCTGCCGTCTAACGTTCCGTCCACATTCTACCATCCACCTTCTACCTTCCATTTTTTACTGTTTTGTGTCACAAGTTTTTTATATGGTGGGGGCAAGAAGTGTTCAAGTAGATTTCTTTGTTTTCTCGTAAAGGGAAAGCTTTATAAAACACCCCTTTGTTCTTGTGTTATATTCCGAGTCGTTCAAGGGGTCTTTTTTCGAATGTCACAACTCGTTACTCGTGGGATTGGTAGTGTTGGTAGTTTCTCTTTTGATAGTTCTGCTCGTTATGGGCCGGTAGCTCAGCCTGGACTGTCGTCTCATGCTTTTGTGAGTGCAGGGGCAACAGAGCACCTGGCTTTTAACCAGGGCGTCGCGGGTTCAAATCCCGTCCGGCCCGTTTTTTCTTTTGGTTTTTTTGCTCAACGTTTTGGGGGTGTTCTTGTTGGTTTCTGAAGAGGTAAAAAAATCTTTTGAC
>CAYHWM010000058.1:3273-7457 GCA_964359925.1 uncultured Methanosarcinales archaeon | reverse complement strand
GGGTATCTAATCCGGATCGCTCCCCTAGCTTTCGTCCCTCACAGTCTGATCCGTTCTCGTACAATGCCTTCGCCATTGGTGGTCCTCTCAGGATTATCCCATTTAACCGGTCCCCTGAAAATACCTTGTACGTCTCCCGGTCCCAAGCAATGCAGTCTTCCCTGCACGTCGTAAAGTTAGGCCTTACGATTTCACAAGGAATTTACAAAGCCTGCTACGGACGCTTTAGACCCAATAATACTGATTGCCACTGGTGGCGCCGGGGTTACCGCGGCGGCTGGCACCGGTCTTGCCCACCACTTATTCTCCGAGGATTTTACCCTCGGCAAAAGCCCATTAAAAATGAGCACTAGGAATCCCCTTCTCACCCTTGCGGGCATTGGAAAGTTCACGCAGCTGCTGCACCCCGTAGGGCTAGGAACAGTTTCTCAGTTTCCTTCTCAGGGCAACCACTCTCATGGCCCTTACGGATCTTCGGCTTGGTGGTCCGTTACACCGCCAACTACCTAATCCGCCGCCGACCGATCCTGCACCGCCGAAGCTATCGGAGAAAGAGCATTCCAGCACCAATCTCCTACGGAGTATTGCCCCCAGTTTCCCAGGATTATCCTCCAGTACAGGGAACGTTATCGACGTGTTACTGAGCAGTTCGCCGACATTGCTGTCAGACTTGCATGCCTAAGCCGGATTCCCATAGCAGCAACCTCCTCCAGGATAAAGAGGAATCTTCACAAAAGAATAATGCTTTTCTCGAATAAACGAGAGTTGCCAGACACTACTCTCCGGAACAAAATTATTGTTCAATTTATTATTTTAATCGATCGCGTTGCTGAAACTATAAACTATGTATTTCGACTTGGTTAATACTTAAAGAATTATAACGTTCTTGCACGGCTCTTCATCATACGCAACTGTAACGTCGCGTACTCATCAAACACTCAACGTATTACCGTCGAGCTTCTTGATTATAACACTCCACGGAGGCGATATCAATAAAAAGGACAAGCAGGAGGTATATAAAGGTATTGAAAACGGAACAGCGACGAAGAATGTTCTTGTACGTATCGCTTCCGTTTTCAATTCCGCAGACTCTCGACGAGTCTGCGTCATCTGTGATAGAGTATCGACGAGGAAATGATACTTTTGCACAACTCTCCTCGACGAATGAGACTCGTTCGAACGAAGAAGTGAGAGCACGTCGACGAGAGTAGATGGTGGAAAGTAGACAGTAGATGAATGATTGTTGATGGTAGATTGTGGAAGGCAGGGAGTGGAGAGTGGCAAGTAGAAGGTGGGAGGTAGATTATTGAAAGTGAGGAGTGGGGCGGTAACAAGAAAAGAAGAATATCTGAAACTATTTTTGAAATCAACGAAAATGTCTCGAATTTACCTACCGAGTCGGAGCAAGCTCCACGGTATGCGGCAAATTCGTCGCTTCGCGACTGACATTTTCGAGATTACAAACTGGGCTTTGAATCGCAACAAGTTGCGGGGTATGTACCCAGTTTGTAATGCAAGAATTATCTTTCGAGAGCATCCACTTTCTTGTCTACATGGTCGAGTTTTCTTTCTATATGATCTGTTCTATTCTTGAGCGTTGAGACATCAGTTTTTAACGATCCAACATCTATCCTGAGAGTGGTGATATCAGAACCAACAGCGCGTATTTCTTTGAAGATGTCTCGATAAAATGTGAGGAATGCGGTGATGAATCCTCCGAGAGGAACTCCGTACTCAAGCCACACGGGAGTATTGATAACTCCAGTCACTTTGAGGATGAGCCAGACGATGACCGTGCCCATAGAAAGGTAGAAAAGAACTGTGGAAAATGAAACTTTTGGTTTTGAATTCATACGTTCTTAATTATGTTTTCTCTTTATATGCTTTGCTGTCGGAAACCCGGAAGGGTTCCGGATGATCAGTTTTTTCTCGAACCGTCACACAGAACCGATTTCGTTACTTTCTAACAGTGGTTACAAAAGAAAGATTTATAAGTGAAGTATTTGTGTGAGGGATTATGTTCGAAACTCGTTCAGATTACCGTCAATTTGTTCCACTGGCTCGAGAGATAGTAGTCGATGCGGGAAGACAAAACCTTGCACTTCTTCTCGAGCAACCAAGAATCAGAAGGTTGTTCTTGCACGATGTTGATCATCCTATAGGGTATCAAGATGGTCCTTCAGGAATATCCATAGACAGAATGAAAAGAAGAGCAATGACATTATCAGAAAAGGATCGAAGAAAATTGTACGAACTCGCAGAGTGCGTTTTACGGGAAGTTGAACGTGAAGACTGTGACGCGACTCCTGAAGAAAAGAGAGAACTCTTACTGGGAGCAAATCAGCTTATCCAAAATTCTAACTGGAAATATTTTTACGGTGCAGGTTCTGAAAGGCGTGGAAGAAGTCAACTGGAAAGAATAGCAAAACTCTATGTCGAGGACAAGTCTATAGGGAGAAACCGTGAGTGGGATGCTCAAATAAAAGAAAATCAGGGATTCTATCACATTAGTAAAGGAATGGGTCTTGATACCGTTATTGGAATGATGGGAACTGTTCCTACAGCGATAGGCGTCGGAGCAGTATTTGGCGTCGAAACAGCTGAAAACGTAGTACTCTCTCTGTTTGCTTTTGGGGCATTGTCATTGTACGCGAATAATTTTATTCTTCTCCCTCTGCAAGACCTGTGGGGAGAGGAGAAATCTCCGAATTTTTCCTCTCATCTGGTTACAAGTCGGCACTACAAATTTTTGAGACACCCATTGTACGCTTCCAGACTGTTGGGAAACATAGTACTTGGTGTAGCGTCGTTTCCTTTCGGAACATACTTCTGTGCAAGAGCAGTATATCACAATGCTAAAGGTTGTGAGAAACAAGATGAGAGAATGAGGATATTGCACGGTAGTGAAGCTGAAGAATACCAGAAAAAGACTCCTGTAATGATTCCCGGAACGAACATGTTGATGCACCAGTTGAGAAGAATGGTTCCCACAAAAGTGTGTGACGTGTTAGAAACTCCAATATCTCGCTTTTTAGAGAACGTTCCGAGAATAAAAGATGAGAAGTATTACACTGATGAATGGACAACGTTGCCACACTACTACAAGGGAGCACCTTCGCAGTATGTTGGAACTGCTTTAGAAAGAAAAACGATGAAGACGGGAGCACAAGAACTCGGAGAAACTATTGTGGAAATAGGAAAACTGCTTCGTGAAGCGGGAAGATGGGCGGGTAAAAAAATGAGAAAAAGTGTGGAAAGATCAAGAGAAAAGAAAATAGTTCCCAGTCTTGAACGATGCATAAGTACTGATTGAAGGAAAAAATGAGCAAGTGGCGACGAGAAATTCTTACTTCCTCAACAATTTCACGTCAGACATCCTCAATCGCTCACTGTGACGAGTGATTCTTTTCTTAAGAGTTTGCTCGCGTTCAGGATTTCTATGCCGAGCAGTTTTCCGTTCTTGTCGAGGTCGAGACTAATGGTCTCGTTGACTTGAGTCGTCTTTCGCACCTGTCCATCTTTGAGAGGGTACTCGAAGTACACATACCCTGCATCCACTTCCGCATCGTACTCGAATTTCATAGTGTTATATCACGGTAATGATCTTTATATGGTTTTCCTTTTCTATCAGGATAACCTTGATGAAACGATGATTTACGAATCCAACAACTTCTTTCCTCTCATCAGGGAGCGCCCCTGTTCTTTGAGGATGTGTTAGAACATATTCTACTTCCAAATCTATTATTGCTCTCTGCCTCATTCGTCTCATAGCGTGGAGAGAATATTCTATGTTCATACGTGAATAGTGTTCAAAGCCCTTTTTATGCGTTGTCGCCGAAAACCCGGAAGGGTTTCGGACGATTACTCATGCTTGTCACTCTCCTCAATATTCATTCCTTGTTGAAGTCATACAGTATCGCTCACTACTTTGCTTGAACGGAAAAAAAGAAGCATTTCACAACTGTTTCGGTACAGTATCAGTCGCTCAATGTCCTTTCAACATCTTCATTAACGCGTTCGCGTCGAAGTCGTGAGTTTGCCATCGCTGCCTTCGTCAGATCGAACCTTCCTTTATCGTCGAGGAGCATTCGCTACGCTCAGCCCCTCATAAGAAGTATTGTTCCATTCCCTCAATGTCCTTTCAACATCTTCATTAACGCGTTCGCGTCGAAGTCGTGAGTTTG
>CAYHWM010000058.1:0-3173 GCA_964359925.1 uncultured Methanosarcinales archaeon | reverse complement strand
CCTCAATGTCCTTTCAACATCTTCATTAACGCGTTCGCGTCGAAGTCGTGAGTTTTTCTCGAAGCTATGACGAGGAACGTAACGAAGTACAAGAGTGCGAGTTCTCCACCGTTCTCGATTGGTATCCATCCTTTCGGGGCGTGAACCATCACGTACGCGACAATCATTGTTACGACTGAAAGAAGAGCAAGTGGACGAATAAACAGTCCTACGGCGATGCAGACTCCAGCGACGAGTTCGATCACTCCAGCTCCGCCGAGGAGACTGAGAAGTGCAACTTTTTGTCCGCCAAACAATCCGAAC
Source organism: uncultured Methanosarcinales archaeon (assembly GCA_964359925.1). Classification (GTDB taxonomy): domain Archaea; phylum Nanobdellota; class Nanobdellia; order Woesearchaeales; family ARS49; genus JACQMS01. The sequence goes on along the minus strand of CAYHWM010000058.1, from coordinate 2,870 downwards.
AGTTTCTGAGCTCCGTGACTCGCGAATAACAATCCTGCAATGACTCTGAACAAGAAATATGCCACTCCTTCCATTGGCGACACCCAATCAAACATCATACGACGACACCTCGCTTTTTCTTGCTTTCCAAAACTTCCCCTCTTAATATACTTTTCTACACGCGACGCCGAAACGTTTTAAAACACGAACTCAACGCTCTTCACGGGACGTTATATGAACATTACAATCCATCGTGGAACGTTGCTTGATGCTTCTTGGAAGACCGACCTCCTCGCAGCACTTCACATGACCGAATGGAACGTTGACACGACACCAACGATGATACTTTCTCGTGCGAGCAGCGGCCACCCCATCATAGTTCTTGAAGACGAACTTATGAAAGCTGATGCTGAACACCTCGCTGAAACATACGGGCTTTCTGTGATGCATGGTGCCGTTTCACCAATAGGTCTCGGAGAAGTAGTACTCGTTAAGACCGGTGGTGATATTGCAAGAATGCCAAGAACTATCGACCATCTTATGAACAATGGGTATTTTGGAAAAGTTCCTGAAGAGTACGATACTGCCATCCTTGCAGATATCACACTCTTGCCGACGAGAAGAGGAACAGGAGACGACGCATCAGCACTCCTTGAAACTACTCTCGAATACCTTGGAAGAGATCCTCGAATCGGTGACAGAGTGTTCACGTACACTCCTAACGTTTCAGCACTCAAGCGATGGCACGAACGACACGGAGCAGAAGATACTGCCCATGTTATCGTCGGAGCAAGACCGTTCTACCACCAACCAGATGTCAACGTGATGAGTTACGAAAAAAAGATAGCGGAATTACGACGAAAAGAAAAAGACGCGGCGTAATAGTTTACTGTTTTCTTTCTGCATTTCTCACGATTCACTTCCACCGTGCAACGACGAACCATAAAGAATTATTCTCTGCACAATGATTCACATACTTGTGAAACAGTCGAACGTTCTTCTTCCTGTCAAGAATAGTTAACGTGTTTTGAGGAGCGGTGAGCTGTTTGAATTCTCCACTTCCGTCGACGGCAAACACTCCGCCACCACACGACGAGTCGAGAGCGTTCACGGAAAAAATAGTTTCGACGCACGAAGGTTCCACTTCCTGCAACGTGTAGTCTTTCCACGAGTAGACTTCGATACGAACAGTGTTGAGTTTCAGTTTTCTTCCGACGACGTTTTCGATCAACGACTGAACTTTTCTCCCGGCGAGAATACTCTTGCACGACTTCGGCAGTTCACCAACGCTCAATGATCGTTCCGCGACGACGTCAATCTTTTTGAGTTTCGTTTTTGACAACTCGTTGACAAACGACGAGAACTCTTTCTGAGAAAGAAACTTCTGAAGTTGAACAGAAGGCATCGCGTCGTCCTGCAAGAACAACGAACGCAATTGCTTTCGAACGTCCACTCGCTCATACTCTTCGTTCACGATACCACCCCCCGATAGCGATCCGTCGAGCATTGATGACTTCTGCAACGTCGTGGAACGACTTGTTTGAAACTTTGAAGACGACCAATGAGCCCTCAACGGGTTGGAACGACGTTGCTATCTTCCACGGCTTTCCTCGACGAGAAGAAAACAATCGCAACGCTCCACCTTCAGATTCTTTGAGCGTGTTCAAGTAGAAAATGAATGCGAGCACTCGACCCTCGACAACATCATCGTGACACAACAAGTGATCAGTATCTTCGTACAGTGATCCTGCGAGATCAATCTCTGACGAGTGAACGTGTTCTCCTGTGATACCCTCGAAAAAAGTTCTTCCTTCCTTGAGGAGAAACGAGCGAAACTCTTGAAGGGTTTTGTTCTTCGACGATACAACATCGTTCGTTTGTGAGAGTGAGAAGAGGTCAGAATCTTTGTGCTCGAACGATTCCTGTTCGATAGCTGTTCGTAATTTCTTGACTGCATTTGACGTCAAGCAGTTCAATACTTGCACGTGAGGGAATGGTTTCGCGGTTCGAAATAGTTTCCGAAGAATCGTTCTTGATGATGAATGTTCATACGTTGGTGATATCCACGAGAATCGTTGTGGCGAGGAGGGTAGAGAGGGAGTCATTGTCGTTCACGCTCTTGGGAGAAGTTGGGAGGGAAGAATACTTATTGTTTTCCCAAAAATAGTCACGAGTCGCTCTTCTCGCAACCCGTTCTGCATTGACTCGTGATATGATTGCACCACTCTCATAAAAAAATCAACAGGGTCAGTTCCCAAATGAGTTACTGTCGCATTTCTTCGAGAAAGTCTCACCTTATCATCGTTTCTAAACATTGTTAGTTTCTGAACTCTCGTCATCATCATTTTTGCACCAATACTTCTCACAACGCTCTTGCCAATAACTTCAGTAATATCTCGAGAGTATCCTGGATATTCCAATAATTTTCCTCCGGCAATAATTCCTTCCGCAAGATCACGAACTCCATTCAAGAACAAAGCAGTTCTTTTCACGCAAGAAACACTTTCTCGAGAAAAAGCTCCGTATTGTGATTCCGTTACTTTCGCAAAATCTTCTGCGGATTTGAGAGCTGCCATTATCGAGTCATACTTCACGACATCAAAACGGATAAGCGAAAATAATTCAAGAGAATGATCCCTCAAACGTTCGCGTAACGATGAAATTTCGAGGTCGAAACGAACCTTGTCAGCTTGGAGAACGGATGTTTCCTGATTTTCACTACTGATAGTGTTCAACTTTTTCAAAAGTATTGATTGTGCTTTTTCTCGTTTTTCAAGCAGTTCGTCATCGCGAGCAATTTTTTCGAGAAAATCTTGAACATGAATGATGACTTGATGAGCGTGTTCGACGAGTTGGAGAAACATACTTTCTTCGTCACTCTTGGATTTTTA
>CAYHWM010000057.1:0-7492 GCA_964359925.1 uncultured Methanosarcinales archaeon | reverse complement strand
CGTTGAACGTTTCGAAGACTGTGTTGTTGTTCGTCAAGGCGAGGAATAAGCCTCCTGTTATTACTGTTCCTTCTGTCATCACGGTAAAAGAGGGGGAAGTTGTGAGAGTGAACGCTTCCGCTGTAGACCTTGATGGTGATTCTGTGTCGTTATCATTGTCTGGCTGGTTGTCGAGTTCGACGGGTAGTGCTGAGAAGTCTACGGATTACTCGAGTGCTGGGAATTACACGGTGACGGTTACTGCTGTTGCTGGTGCTCACACGGTTGGTAAGAATGTGTCTATCATCATTCAGAACGTGAACAGGCCTCCACAAATTACTTCTCGAGTTGTTGACTCGAATATTACTGAAGGTGGTGCGATGACGATTACTCCTACAACGTTCGATCCTGATGGTGACGCTGTCAGAGTTCTGTATGGTTCGCCTTTGAACGCTCAGGGTTTCTGGCAGTCGAAAGACGGTGATGCAGGATCATACACCATCTTACTAACTGCGACTGATGGTGATTTGAACGCTTCCGCATCGTTCGTTCTCTCCGTCAAAGCGAGAAACAAGCCTCCAGTACTCAACGTTTCTGATGTGGTAGTGAAAGAGGGAGAAACTGTTACGATTACTCCAACAGTTCGTGATCCTGAGGGTCAAGCAATGACTGTCACGTACTCTGGTTGGATGACGTCATCGTCGAAGACGACGTCGTATACTGATGCTGGAGTGTATCCTGTAACGATCACGGTAAGCGACGGTGAGAGTACAGTGAGCAAGACTATTTCAGTCACTGTTGAGAACGTGAATCGTGCGCCAGTGTTTAACGGGTGATGTGTGTTTGATGGATGCTCGAGAATTGTCTGATTTGGCCGACGGTGATGTTGCTGATATAACTCTGTTGTCATACATATCCAGCAATAAGGTTCTTACTATAGGGTATCATGCCCCTGCAATTGTGGATAAACTTCGTACGTTTCTTGAGAAAAAGATGCGCGAGAATGTTCCTGTTTCTCCGAGGGGCTGTGCGTTGATCGCGGCAGAAGTTGGTGATCTCGTGATGCATAGGGCGTACTGGCGTGAAAATGCTGCTCCTACTATGGAGTCTTCTCGTGATACTGCGATGTTGTTAGCATTGGAAAAGTATCGTGCTCTTTCTCGATGAGCGAGTATTGTTTGTAATGTGATATATTGTTGAACTTTTCTCCACCGTCTACAATCCACTATCTACCCTCCACCATCTACTTCCCACATCCTACTACATCGTCGTTCTTATACGTCTCTCTATGCGTATATTCTTATTTCGTGTTTCGTTTCTGGTACGAGTGTTACTTCTTTTCCTTTTTTGAGTCCTATGAACTCGCTTAGTTCTTTTGGTATGCGTATTGCGATACTGTTTCCTATTTCTCCTACGGTGACTTTTCTTGCGAGTCCGAAGAGTCCTAATTTTTTTGATCGTTGTTGTATGGTTCCTGTTGTTTTCTCGTCGAAGTATGTTTCTCCGCACTTTTGACAAACTTCTGCAGGGTATGTTCCTATGAGTGTTCCGAATTCTTTGTGGTCAACATTCTTTTTTGTAGTTATTCCGTTGCAGAGTACGCATTTCATTTTTCCCTCCTCGCGAGATATGTTGTTATGATGATGAATTGTTCTTCTTGTTTCATAAATACTACTTCGACACCGCTCATGTTCGCGTGCCACTTGTCGGTATCTTCTTCTTTCCATTTCATTCCTTTGATGATCGCGTTCTCGACTTCATTTTTTTCTATTCCGAGAGCGTCCATTTTTTCAAGGGCGTGTCGTATGTATGTAAACAAAAAGATTCACCTACATATCTAAGGATATCTTCAGGTATATAAGCGTTCCTCTTTTTCGTACGTGGAAAGCATCGTCAGCGCTACTTCCCACATCCTATTTCCTAATACGTCGCCGTTCCTGTGATTCCTCTTGGTGGAGTGGCTGGTGGTGGGCATCGTGTGTTGATGCACGTTTCGTACTCGTCGATTGTTGTTGATTGTTATTTGCAGATAGTCATACAGTTTTGTGGTATTCCTGTTGATGCTCCACTCAGGTTTCCTTCGGTGATGATGAAGAGCATTGTGATTCCTGCGATGATGATTGCGAGGATGATGATTCCGAGAGTTGCAGTTTTTCGTATCATGTGTTTCTCACCTTTTTATTGTTGTTTTGTGTTCTCGTTTTGTGTTCTTGTTCTTTCTTGTTTGAAGTACTGTTACTTATACGTCCGTGAACCTTTTTTATTAAAAATGGGAACATTTTTATAGTAGTTATTCTTTGAAAATGGTATGACGTTGTCTGAAACTCACCCGAAACTTATTTCTTTTCTTCAAGCGTTGAGTCAAGAAAAAAGATTGCTTAGTTATAGAGAGATAGCGAAAACGGTAAAGGTCGACGGTAAACGTGTGAGCGTGAAAACGGTTCAGCATTGGATGAACGTGTTACGGGGTTCTGATCCTGAGAACAAGCCTCAGTTTTTTTATTATCCTTCATTCTTGTATGAGTCTATAGGGTTGAAGCAGTCTCACGTGTGGGGTGACTTGCCTGAATCGCTTATTCCTTGGGATTCGTATAGTGTCGTGCTTCATAACTTTCAGAAGTCTCAACGGTTGAATACGTTGCTCTTGCCTATGATTGTCAAGAACATTTCTCAGTTCGGTAGTGGAAAAACGTTGTACAATCTTGATGGTAGTGCTCAACCTTTGCAGTACGAGAAATTGTTCGAGGAACATTTTAAGAGGTGTGAATCGTTTCCTTTTCAGAAGGAGGTATTGAGGAAGCATCCTCTTATTATTCCTTGTATGTTCGAGTATCAGCATCGCGCGTCAAACGCTCAGGAAGTGTGGGCGAGGATTACGAAACGTTTGGGTAAAGATGTTCACTCGTACGCTCCTCGAGTTCATACGGAGAAGCAGGGGGTGTACGCTGTGAGGGAGACGTTGAGAGCGTTGACTTCTTTGATGAATGAAGTTCACATTGAGTACTTGCCTTTGTTTTCTACGAAGTCTGTGTATTACGCTTTTACTGAACGGTTGTGCTTGAACGAGTTGTACGCTCACGCTCTGTTTATACGAGTATATAAAAAAGTTGATGGGTATCTTCATATTATCGTGGCAGAACAGGGAGCTCTCGAGAATATTCTTCCGTTGTTGGAATCTTCGGGGATTCAGTCGTTCCACAGAGTTCTTCAGAAACCTACTCAGAAGGTTTTGACGAACTCGTTGTACACGATGGTTGATTACGAGAAAGTGTACGAGCCAAAAACTGCGTCGTGGAAAGTTCCTGATGTGAAGAACGTACTGAGTGGGAAGTAGTTGGTAGGAAGTAGAAGGTTGGAAGAGTAGGAAGTAGGGCTACAAACTACCCGCTACCCACTACAAACCACAAGGCTACAAGCCACCCGCCACAGACTACCCACTACAGTCAACAATAATGCTACAAACTACTTACTACTCGCTACGAACCACTAACTACATCTTGAACATAGTTCTTACTTTTGGTTCTTGGAGTATGTGTTTTCCTATTGCGAGGATGAGCGGTCCGAGGATGACTCCTATGAATCCGAAGACTGTTATTCCTCCGAGTGCTCCGAGGATGACGAGTACTGGGTGTACGTTTCCCCACCTGCTGATGATTCTTGGTTTGAGGAGGTGTTCTATTCCTGAGATGATGAAGAACCCGTATGCGAAGATGAATATTCCTTGTGCGAGGCTCCACGAATCGTTTCCTACGACTCCTGTGAGTACGTAGAAGAGTCCGAGTGGTGCCCATACGCTTACTGCTCCTACCATGGGCATGAGTGCTACTATTCCTATGAGCATTGCCCAGAGGAATGGTGAGCTTATTCCGAAGATCCAGAATCCTATGAGTGCTGAGAATCCTTGGAGGAATGCTATGATGAGTGATCCCCAGACTACTGCGTTAATGACCATTTTTAATTGGTTGATGAGAGTGTCTGATGTTGTCGTTCCTGTTGGGAATACTTTTTTGAATCCTTCAATGAACGTGTTCGAGTCTCTGAATGCGTAGTAGAGTACGAAGAAGAGTACGAAGAGGTGGAGTAGGAATGTTGGTAGTGTGAGGACGAATGCCGTGGCGGTGTCTACCGCGTACGTTGTCGCTTTTCCTATGAAGCTTCTGAATGCGAGGTTGAGTTGTGGGTCTGCTACGAGGGTGTCGAGTCCTCTGGATGCGAGGCAGAAAATGTCTGTTCCTGCGCATTGGACTGTGAAGAAGCTTCCTGTAGCAGTGATTTGTTTTGATCGCAGGTAGAGTATTTGCGCTTCTGACGCTACTGAAGTTACCGCGATGTATGTTGGTACTGCTATGAGGAGGAGGAGGAGTGCTGACGTGAGGAATGACGCTACTGGTGGTGTCGTTTTTTTCTCGATGCGCGAGTAGAGTGGGTAGAAGATGAATGCTATGAGGAGTGCTGAGAGTATCGTGTTCAGGAATGGGTATATGATTTTGAATGATACGAATCCGAGGATTGCTATGACTGCTATGAGGAGTATGTTTGACGAGTCAAAATTTCGGGGCATGGAATTCCTCTTTGGCATACTTCTTCAGTATGCTGTTTTTAGCTTCTTATCTTTTTATCGTATATATAAAGTTTCGCCTTGTGCTGTGATGTTGAAAAGTTTCATAGTCAGGTGTTCGTGGTTGGTTTTTCCATCTCGAAGAGTTGTTTGCATACTGTTATGAGTGCTGATTGGTAGCATTCTTTTGATAGTTCTCTATTTTTTTTGATGAATGTTGCGAGTGCTTCTGTTTCTGAGAGTCCTGTGGAGCTTATTCCGAGGAGTGTTGTTGCTTCTTCTGTTTCTTTCATGTAGTCGAGCCAGCTTTCGCGGACGTGGCGGAGTGTTTCAGTTCTTACAGCTTCTAAAAATCTTGGATTGGCTGTTGCTGCTCTGTTGTATTGTTCTGTGAGTATGTCGTCGAGTGTTTTCACGAATCCTTCGAGTGGGTTTTTTGTTTGTCGGAATGCTTTGTTGGAGAATGAGTCGTTGATAAGGACGGGGATGTCTGTTGGTGACACGTTCCATTCTTTGAGTTGTCGTTCGAATGCTCTTTGGAGTTGGAATGATTGTGGAGTGGTGATTGCGTGAACTGCTGTCTGTATAGTGTCGTATATGGAATGTTTTTCAGATCCTGAGATTGGTAGTTTTGCAGTCATGCATTGTGTTGAGAGTACTTCTCGTAGTGAACTTTCGTGAGCATCTCTTATTTCTTGTTCCGTGAGGAATGAGTTGTTCGCCATCGTCGTGTAGTCGGGAGTAGTGTCCATTCCTGCTTTTCTTATTCCTTTCAGGATTGTTTTCTTTCTCGACGCTTCGTATTCTGGAACGAGGGAGAGTGTTTGTGAGCACCTTTCGACTGTTCTTCTCGCGATTCTTTCTATGAGTTCTCCTTGTGCTGGGAGTGTGACTTCTTGGCGTTCGATATCTGTGATGATGTCTGAGAGTGTCATTCTTGTTTCTTTTGTTATTTTTTCTTTCGCAGTTTCGAGGAGTGTCGTGATGAGTGTTGTTCGTAACTCTTCAGGTGTTGCTCCTTTGATGGTGGCGAACTCTTCGAGGAATGATGTTCTTGCTGGTTCTATTGCTTTTGTTGCGATGGCCGCAGAGTATTTTCGTGAGGTGCTGTCCATTGCTTCTTTGGCGTGTTGTATGTTTCTTGTTGGTCGTTCGTCTTCGGTTGACGTGTACAAGTACCAGTTTCCTTCGGCTCCTTGACGTCCTGTTCTTCCAGCGATTTGGCGATCATTACGCTCTGATGGTCCGAGAGCTGTTTGGTACACGTCGAGAGTGTGCTTCTTATCGACTGCGATGTGTGTTCCTCTGCTCGCGAGTCCTGCGGAGATGGTGATTCTTCCGGGTTGTCCTGCTTCTGCGATGATTGTTGCTTCTGTTGACGTATCGCTTTTTGCGGTGAGAGTACTGACCATATCTACTGAAGGAGCGTATGATAGTACAAGATCTTCAATCACTTCTGCTTCTCGTACGCTTTCGCACTCGATGAGTATTGCTTTGTTGTTCTTGCCGGCAGTAATGGTACTGGTCGCTACGAGTGCTATTCTTTTCAATTTCTCATCGATGGTGTCGAATGGTGGAACGACGCTGTCAACTCTTCGTGATTGGTTTTCTGATGGTACTCGTACGATGTCGAGTCCGTATTCTTCTGTTATTTCTTTGCTTGCGGTTCCTGTTGTTCCTCCTATGAGTCCGTAGTTCATTTCGAGGAATGATCGTACTGTTGTCATGTTGATGAGTGGTGCTTCTGGTGTGAGTGGCAGTCCTTCACTCATTTCGAGGATGTTGTGTAAGTTTCTGCTGAGTCTTCGTGATGAGTCTGCTCTTCCTGTTCCTGACCTGTCGACGAGAACTATCTTGTCACCTTGGACGATGTAGTCTTTGTCTTTTTCGAGAAATTTTGATTGTATGACTGCGTCGAGGAGTGCTCGCGTGTCTGAGTGTTCTGACGTGTGGATGTTGTCGATGCCGGTGAGTCGTTGTATTTTTTCTATTCCTGCGTCGCTGTAATCGATAACGGGTGCTGAGTATCTTGTGGAGTTCCAAAGAACATAATCTTTCGTGATCGTTGCTGTTCTTCCTTTTCCTCTGACTGTTCCTTCGTCGAGTTGTGATTCGATAGCAATGAGTGTTCCAAGTATTAGTTCGAGATTTTCTGCTTGTTGCGTGTTTGCTGTTCCTGTGAGTCGTAGTCCTGTTGTTGCGTCTTCGAGGAGTAGTTTGTCTGCTTCGTCGAGGAGTGCCACTCTTTTCTTTCTGTCTTCTGGTGAAAGAATCATTGCTGGTGGTTGTGGTGTTGATTGAGGTAGTGAGAATTCTTCTCCGAGTCTTGCGAACCCGAATTGTGTGAGTGTTCCGAGAGTGATGTCTGCAGTGAGTGCTTGTGTGAGTGCGTTTTTGTAGTCTTGTTCTCCTGTTTCGTCTTGAGCATACTGTTCTCTTGTTGGGAGTACTCCGACGGCGAGTCCGAGAGAGTCAGTGATTGGTTTGAGTCTTGCCGCATCTCTGCTTGCGAGGTATTCGTTCGCTGTCATCACGTGGACGGATGATGTTCCGTTGGAGAGTCTTCCTCTGAGTGCGAGTGGGATGTATGCGAGTGGGAGAGCGTATGTTTTTCCTTCGCCGGTGGCGAGTTCTGCTATTTTTCCGTCGATGAGTGCGAGTGCTGTTGCGTATTGTCCTCCTGTTGGCGTGATATTTTTGGCAGTTCCTTCTTCGTCGACTCCCTGTAGTTCGTACAGTGTTGCGATGCTTGAGAGCATATCGGGGAGTTGTTTGTTGAGGTAGTTCCTGATTTCTTTCTCATCTGCACTGCTATCGAGTTGGAATTGGTGTTCTTGTAGTCGTTCGATGGCGTCTTCTGGTGGTTCGTGGATGGGGAGTGTTCGTTGGTCGTGAAGTGTTGTTGTTTTTTCCAACATTTGAGAGTATCTTCTTCCCATCGAACGATAGTTTGGA
>CAYHWM010000056.1:0-7872 GCA_964359925.1 uncultured Methanosarcinales archaeon | reverse complement strand
GCTCGTGCAAACAACACGTCGACCAAAAATCCGCAGAAGATTTGCTCGCGACGGTTCACACCATCCACGACATCTTCTGGAAAACGAAAAACCGTAGCGTGACATGGGAACCCGCGGTACAGTAATCTTTCCAGAACTTCCTCCAACCATTCCTCGGACAGGATGGAAAGAACTGTTCTTATGGGCTTTCAGAGCACGAACGAGAGTGCGCGTTGTTGGTAAAAGCATGGAACCACTTCTTCACGAAGGAGATGATATCCTCGTGGCTCAAAAAACTCCCCAATTTGGAGACGTCATCGTTTTTCATCATGAAGGACTGCGAAAGATAAAACTCGTCACTCGATTCATGCGATCAGGAATCACGGTTCGAGGACTCAACCCTCAGCACAGCACGGACAGCAGAAACTACGGAACGATACCCTGCGAGAACATCATCGGAGTCGTCACGAGTAAACTTTGAGAACCCTGTTTGAGAAACTCTACTTCCTCGACTTTTTTGAGTGCTTCTTCGTGCAAACATTTATAAATTACTCTTCGAGAAAGTACAAAAAAAGGGGTTTTGTTCGTGAAACAGTTAGTGAAGAAAAGAACGGTGAAGCGACAGTATTCTCTACCTCGATGGAGCTCTTACGTTATTGGAGTTCTCGTACTCTTACTCGTAGCACTTTTTGTTTGGCAATATTCTCCGGCACTCACAGGAAACGCAACCGTTGACACTACAGCATACTCATCACTGCAAAAAACTGACATTGGAGAAGTACTGCTCCCAAATACTCCGCTCTACTATATGGAGCGAGAAGAATACTCTTCAGGAGTGCCCACAGGGAACATTATTTCAGAATATATTCAACAATCTTCTCCGGCAGTTTTCGAAACTATCAAAGGAGTAAAAAAGTACGGACTCATAGGATACTTCCTCCCGCCAACTCTCGGAGTTCCACCAGGCAGGTACAAAGAAGTTCCATTGCCCGTGAAAGGAATAGTGCCAATCTCTGCAGTTTATGGTCAGAAGTATAAGGATGAATCAATTCTTAGTTCTTCACCATATGGACAACTCTATGACCAAAACGGTCAAGCAGAGGCAACTCTTCGAGAAAGAGGAGTGTACGAAGTTCCACAACCAGCGTATCTCAAATACTACCTTGCCGCAGGCAACATTGTAGGATATGCCACCACTCAACCAACAAAAATACTCCCACTCACGAGCGAAGCAACACCACCAGCGGTACAAAAACCAGTAAAGAATTATGGAAGTCTCGAAGTATACGTTTCAGGATATGATTCTGCGAAAGGAAGATATGACTTGTGGGTTGTGTACAACGACGGAAACATTCTTATGAAAGATATACAGTTTTCACTCAGGTACCACAAAAACATGGCTGATGCAACAGTTTACAATTCCGCAGACTCTCGCTACGGATTCACAGTATCAGCAACAGAAACGATGAAGCCCGAAGACTCTCTCCTCTTCCCAGGAGAAGAAGTACGAACGACGTACTCGACGAAAGGAGTGTTTGGTAGTAGCACCTATGCTGTGAGAGTGTGCGATTCTTCATCAAAACTATCTTGCGAACTCGATCACGAAACCGCAAGGCAAGCTCGCGCAGTAATGCTTATGGCCGCAAAAAATTCAGAAGTTCAAAAGTCTTTGACGAACGATCCTGGAGACGACAACTATGATATCCTCGCAGTAAAACACGGTTACGTACTCTCCGATGTTACAGGAGTAACTCCTGAAGGAGTCAGAGTACCAATCACCGTCAAGAGAACCAGTATGAGGGACTCATGATGACGTCACGACACCATCGAGGAACAATGAGTCGTCACTCTCAACATTCACACAAGACATCACACAAGAAAACATTTTCAGGAGCGATAGCACTCGTCGCAGTACTCCTCATCCTCGCAGGGATTGCACTCCTTGGAAGGTCCGCACTTGACAACTCTATAGGAAAAGTTATTCAGAAACCAACACTCCCAGGATTCGACGTCCTACTCTATAGCGGGTATTCCCCCGGAGATGTGTATATGGGATCTTTTCTCACCACTGATCGAACGGAAATAACTCGTAACCAGTACCTTGAACGTTCCGCCCCAGTATTTATCGCATCAAAAGGAACATCTTCAACACTCCCACTGTACAGGTATAAGAAAGAAAGAGCCTATTACTACTTCACGACTGACACTATGCCAGGGTATACTCGAGAAGCGCTCCTCGGGTACATCGCAAAAAGTTCCGAAGGAATACCAGTCAAAGAGCGAAGAGTAATCTACTCTCCACCTTCCCAATCTATAAGTACTGTAACGTATGTAGATTCTCCAGAATCATTACGAGTGATGGGATTAGACAAAACAACGTATGAAAACGAAAAAATAATAGGGTACGTTCGGGCACCAACAGAAAAACCAGAACTTGTAGCACTACCCTACACTCCAGAACCTGCAACAGAACTACGACACGTGTCTTATGGAGGACTTCGAGGAATAGGACAAACAAACACTCACACGTACAAGTTCCCAATAGTGTATGACGGAAAAAGTGATGTTGACTGGTTCGGATATTCACCCATAACTCTCACCATCCGTCCAGGACCAATACCTAACATTAACGAAAACATCGTCACAGCAGTAGGAATGTACTCCTCAGACCCGAAAAAAGTAGAATCCCTCGTCGGAGGACAAACAACAGAATGGCACTATGTACGACTCCACGGGTTTGAACCAGCAAGTCCGGGAATTATAGGAGCAGTAAAAGCCGCAAAATCTCCGCGAGGATATATGGAGATTAATACGTACAATGAAGACCTCACAAAACCAGCAGGCCACAGTAAAAGGTACAGTGCAGGAATGATACTCGGAGAAGATGAAACGTTCAACCTTACCATTCAAGTTAGCGAAGGATACGGACTCGTCGCAGCTACAAAATCAAAAGTACTTCTCGGATACGTCATCGTTGAAACAAACGCGCTCACGAGCGGATATGCAGGATTCGACATGTCAAAATATCTCTCATACCCAGAATACAAGAACAATCCAACCGCAGATTATGTCCCCTACCCCTACCTGACCATTCTTAACTACACAACTCATGGTCGTAACGGAGTCAGCACTACAGGAGTCGAACGAGGAACTATCTACGCGAAAAATGCTCCAACAACACTTATGAACACTCCACTCGCGCATGCAGAATCAAAAGCGAAACTCGGAATGAGTTACGACTTCACCAACGATCTTACGTGGGTATCGCAAAGCAAATTTCCCGTTATAGGATACGTTTCAGGAACCCAACAATGCGCATTTGAAATACTCCCCGACGTACGATGCACAGGAAACACTGTTGAAAGAAAAGTAAAAACGGTAGCGTGCACAGAAACATGGGAAACAGACACTGTTTGCACGAATCAACAACAATGCGTAAGCGGAGAATGCAAACCTATCATATCTTGCCAAGACCCTGACGGGAAAGAGGGATACGACACCGCAACCACGACGACAGGACCGACAGACTCCGCAAAACTCACCGTTTCAGAAACAAAAGCAGACTCGTGTGCGAGCACTGCACTCCTCACAGAATATTACTGCGACGGAGGAACCACCGGAATCATCAAAAGCGCAACGAAATCTTGCAACTGCATCAACGGAGCTTGCGTAAAACTCTCCTGCACTGAAACAGACACCGGAAAAGATACTACGAAAACAGGAACGACGACAGGACCACTCACGAAATACGATACGACACCAACAACCAAAACAGATACGTGCTCAGGATCAACACTCACAGAATACTACTGCGACACAACCACAAGGCTCATCGCATCAACAACTGCTATAGGACCATGCAAAAACGGAGCAATCGTTACACTGCCAGCGTGCACAGACCCCGATGGAAACAACCCCGACACGAAAGGAACAGTCAAAGGACCACTCGGACAATACGACGCCGACCCCGTAGAAAAAACAGACACGTGTACTGGAACGACACAGACAGAATACTCATGCAACCCCTCAACAAGACTCATCACCTCGACAACCACCACCTGTGCTTGCGGCGACGGAGCATGCAAACCACTCGCTTGTACAGACACTGACGCGGGAGCCATTACTACAACGAAAGGAACAACAACCGGACCCGAGACTGCTCACTCAACAAGCACCACAACTCAAACAGATGCTTGTAGCACTGATGGAACGAAACTTACAGAATACTACTGTGACACGACCGGACTCGTCAAGAAAAACGATGTCTCATGCAACTGCCAACAAGGAAAATGCCTCCAATGCACTGCAGGAGATACAGGAATAAAACAATGCTCAGGCAACACTCTCCAAAAACAAACTCAAGACAAAGACTGCAGAACAACATGGGCCAACGTCAAAACGTGCAACAACGGATGCAGTGCAAGTGACGGACTCTGCAACGAAGACCTCGTCTGCACACCAACAACCACCGCAACATCTTCAACATCATCACCGACGACAACTACAACAAATAACTATGTCTGTTCGGGCGGAACGACGTATAACAATTCTTGCATCGCGAGAAAACAAGGAATCACAAATTACACTACAGGAGCGTGTTGCAGTCAAGGACCAACTCAAACATTCCAATGCTCAGGAACAACACTACAACAACGATACGTCGACGCGTACTGCAAACAGTCATGGACAACAATTAAACAATGTTCGAGCGGATGCGACCCTGCAGGACTTTGCAACGAAGACAAAAACTGCACGGCACAACCAACACAACCAGTATGCGGATCGAATGGCAAAACGTACAACAACGCCTGCCTCTCACAAAAAGAAGGAATCACCAATTACGCGACAGGATCTTGCTGCGTCGTAGGACCAACAGGAGTATTCTCCTGTGACGGAACTGCTCTCAAGCAAGCAACGAAAAAACTCGACGCTCAAGGATTTTGCACGACGGAACTCGTCACACAACAACAATGTTCCTACAAGTGCGACGCGACGAACAAAGCATGCATACAACCAACGTGCACCGACGGAGTGAAAAACCAAAACGAAACAGACATTGATTGTGGAGGACTCTGCTCCAATAAATGTGGAAATGGGAAAATATGCACTACCAATCCTGACTGTTCCAGCAATTTGTGCACCAAGCCATCAGGAAGTACAACAGGAATGTGCCAAAAAACGTGCCCAGACACGTTCTACCAATCATATCAATGCTCGGGAACAACTGTCCAACAACAAAAACAGAATGTGACTTGTGGGATGACGTGGGTCAATCTCAAGAATTGTACGAATGGTTGCTCCGCAGGATCGTGCATCCTCACACCATCAATAGTAACTCCAACAATCACTGAACTTTCTTCCTGCGGGATCGTCGACAAGAACTCAAAACTCATCGCAGACATTACGACGAACGGAGACTGCTTCACCATCGTCTCCAACGACATATCACTCGACGGAAACGGGCACACGATACGAAGCACGATGAACGGAACCGCAATCATCGTTGGAGGAAGAAAAGGAGTGAATGTTACGGGACTGTCCATTGACAAGTTCGCCACAGGAATTACTGCTCAAGACGTTACCAGAGTCACACTCACAAAAATCACGACGAGCAACACGGCAACAGGACTCTCCATCAAAGGAAATCATGACGTCATCATTCGAGACTCAACCATTACGGGAACAGTACGATACGAAAACTCACTCGGAATACTCGAGCAAGAAGGATTAACAGTGGGAGCTGCACCACTCAACTTCTTCGACAGTGTAACATTCGACTCCTACAACCACTTCACGTACGCAGGAAACAACCAACTCAACAAAGCATCACGACTCACACACAAAGAAGTAGCATACGAATGGTCTAAAGTCATGATCGAAGACCGAGGACTCCTCGCAGAATGCCCACTCACTGCGTGCTCATTCCCAACAACGATCAACGGAAGTTCCAACTATACCGTTACTGGACTACACAACTACAAAATAGTAGACGCATCAGGAGACCTACCACAAATGTCTGCCATCAGCATCGCGACCACCGACACAGGAGCCACAGTCATATGGGACACGACAAAACCATCAACAGGAACGATACAGTACGGAACAAGAGAACTACTACGATTAAACTCAACAATCGTACGAATGAACGACACGACAACAAAACAAGCATTCACACTCCAAAGCTTGACGAGCAACACGACCTACACAGGAATCATCACGTACTGCGACTCGTACAACAGGTGCAAGAAAAGCATCAACTTCTCATTCACAACACAAGAACTAACACCACCAGAAAAACCAACACCACCAGCAGTCATCATCACTATCCCAGTAGTTCAAGAAAAACCACCAGTCATACAAACACCACCAGTCCAAGGACAAGGATCACTCCTCCTCTGGCAAGAACCTGAACAACAAACACCACAAGAAACAAAAAAGACAACATCACTACTCCTCATAGCAGGACTATCACTCATCTTCGCAGGACTCGTAGCAATAATCATAGCAGTATACGTGTACAAGAAAAGAACAGAAAACCAGAACGTCATCAGTGATGCTACAAACTAAAAAAATCCAGAAGCGCCACTTCTTTCCGAGATCATCAGCTAACAAGTCATAATGATCATTCAACGTCTTATACCCTCGAAAAAGCAACACTCCATCACCACGACGATTACCCTTCACGACCAAAGAACTATAATAGGGGCACTAAGTTTTTAATGAGAAAACCCCATTATATTTATTGGCGGTTACAAATTCCTATTAAATACTAACCGCCGATATTATATCACGAGGAGAACGCTTCATACACTCGAGGAGAGGAACGAATTATAAAAAGGTAGCGAGAAAAAAGAAAGAAAACAAAAAAATAAAAAGTGAATCATTATTACTTCTCAATAGTCAACTCTAAACCGCCAGACCATTTCACAGCGAGGTTGAATATCAATGCACCAATTGCTCCCGTGATGAAACCGAAAATTCCGAGAAATATTGGAGTACCGATAAGTGCGGCAATACCTATTGCCACATTTCCCGAAACGAGGAGTATCAAGAAATAAATAATTCCCAAAATCGCGCCGACAAACACATTCAGCACCGTTGACAGTTTCGCATACGACATCACATCCATTTTCGTAATAGTAGCCATAGAATGACCACCTCCTTGAAGAACAACCACTTCCCAGGGTATAAAAAACTACCTCTTCGACTCTGCCGACTCACCAGTCAAGAGTCTCTTCATCACTTCATCCTCATGCAAGAGAGAACGAAGAATGTTCTCATCATGTTCGGTCACAGGACTATACTCCCTCTCTTCACGAAGAACCCCGAGAGGAGCGGTTAACGACGAGCCCGCAAAAGGAACATCATACGGAGAACCAGAACTCTCCACTGCAACACTCCCGCCACCACGCAACGAGTCATACCACTCCGGCAACGACTTCCCCGTACAATCTTCAACGTACAACAATCCTGCAGTTACGATAATACCACACAACACGTGATTACCAACATCCTTCACTTTCTTCCCAGCCCACCTCACACTCCTCCGCGCAAGACCGACATACTCTTCATTCACCGCACTCTCCCCCGTATTCTCGTCGAGGACGAAAGGAGCACGATTCGTAACTATTCTTCCATTCACGTCGCCACGCAACAACCTCGAAAACCAACCCTCCTCCACACTCTTCGAACCACGATACGGAACTTCATCTCTCGACTGCTCGAACAAGACAAGTTTTCTCACGTCGCTTTGCTGAACGTACAACGATGTTTCTTCATACTCCCCGGATGGCAAAAACGTTACCTGAACCCACTTCGGACTCGAACTCGGAACACACTCGTTCCCTCCATGATCATACAATTGTTGAACGACACCATATCTTACTGTACCGA
>CAYHWM010000055.1:0-7881 GCA_964359925.1 uncultured Methanosarcinales archaeon | reverse complement strand
TACTTTTTGGTATTGTTGAATCTAAGATTGGTGAGGTGGGGCAAGTCGTCACAAGGTATCTGTAGGGGAACCTGCGGATGGATCACCTCCTATTTTTTCTTTTCATCGTTCGATTGGTGAGAAGGATAAGAATTATTTCAAGTATTGTTCGGCTCTTCTTTTATTATCATATATGGTTTACTCAATGTTTCATTGGGTAAGTCATACCTGATCTAATGGGCTTGTAGCTCAACCTGGCTAGAGCGCCTCGTTTGCACCGAGGAGGCTTCGGGTTCGAAAACATTTGCCGATGGAAACGTCGACGGTGTACGAA
The DNA here is from genome assembly GCA_964359925.1 of uncultured Methanosarcinales archaeon. GTDB lineage: Archaea > Nanobdellota > Nanobdellia > Woesearchaeales > ARS49 > JACQMS01. Next base: position 7,568 of record CAYHWM010000055.1, on the reverse strand, counting down.
AGTCCCGACAAGTCCATGAGAGAAACGAATGGGCTTTCGGGATAAGAAGTTCTCAAACTTCTGCATCCCGACAAGTCCATATCGCTTACAATGTGAGAATATGAAACTGTGCTGAATGTGAAAATATGAAAAAGTATTCATATTCGCAAAATTTCATAGTTCCAAAATTCAAATATGTCCTACTCATTACGAGGATGACGATGGAATTCGATGTTCCAGCGTGTCGTGGCTGAGAGAGTGGTTGATTGATCTCCTACTCTTGATGAGAGCCGTACACACCAGATAGATCTTGATAGGTGGAGGACTTGGTTCTTCACGCCGATGAAGGACGTGGCAAGCTACGATAAGCCTGGGCGAGCCGCATGCGGGCATTGAACCCAGGATTTCCGAATGGGACTTCCTCTTAGAGCCTTTATGGCGGGGAACGCAGGGAATTGAAACGTCTTAGTACCTGCAGGAAAAGAAAACAAACGTGATGCCGCTAGTAAGAGCGACTAAAAACGGCACAAGGCAAACTGAATCCGACAGCGACGAGTTGTTGGAGATGTGGTGTTGTAAGACCGTCCTTTTATATCGTGTACCGCGACGCGAAGACCACTGGAAGGTGGCGGGATACAGGGTGACACCCCCGTAGCGAAAGTGGTGACGGTAGTGGGCGAGTTCTTGAGTACCATATCTTGGAAATGATATGGGAATTTGGGAGGCATCAACTCCTAACCTTAAATACGTGAAGAGTCCGATAGTGTACGAGTACCGTGAGGGAAAGGTGAAAAGATCCCGTAAAAGGGAGTGAAAAGATTCTGAAACCTATCAAGTATAGTAAGGTAGGGCTCTAAGGAGTTCTGCCGTGCGTTTTGAAAAACGTGCCAGGGAGTGTGCGTGTGTGGCGAGGGTAAGAGTGTTAAGCTCGTACCCGTAGCGAAAGCAAGTGCTCGCAACGTAAGTGAGGAGCCGAGTAGTAAATTGCTTAGAGTCACACGTGCGCGACCCGAAACCGGTCGAGCTATACGTGGGCAAGATGAAGCGGAGGTAAAACTCTGTGGAGGTCTGAAGAGGTTCTGCGTGCATACGTTCTTCTGACTTGCGTATAGGGGTGAAAAGCCAATCGAGACTGGTGATAGCTGGTTCCCGCCGAAGTCGGCGTTAGACGAGTCTCAAGCGAGGTTGTAACTGTTGTAGAGCGACGGATTTGGGATGCTGGTTCCGAAAGGGATCGGTCCCTTGTCCAACTCCAAATGCGGTTACTCTGTAGACCTTGGGAACCGGGATGTGGGCGTAAAGTTCATATCCAAGAGGGGAACAACCCAGACAAAAGTTAAGGCCCCCAAATGTTGGTTCAGTGTGAAAGGGTGAAGGGCGTTCGTAACCGAACACAGTGGGGAGGTTGGCTTAGAAGCAGCCATCCTTTAAAAAGTGCGTAACAGCTTACCCATCTAGGTTACGAGTCCCTAAGATGGACGGGGCTTAAACCAACTGCCGATACTTTTGATGACTGAATAAGTCGTGGTAGGCGGGCGTGCCGTTCGGCAAGAAGGACACTCGTGAGAGTTTCTGGACCGTTCGGCAATGAAAATCCTGGTGTTAGTAGGATCGTAGTAGTGTGTGAATCACTACCACCGAAAGGGCAAGGGTTCCTTTGACAATGTCGATCAGTCAAGGGTGAGTCGGTCCTAACTGAACTCCGAAGTGGAGTTTGTGAGGAAAGGGCTACAGGTTAATATTCCTGTACTATTCTTGTATGCGTGGCAACACAAGCCGAACTTTTGACTCTTCTGGTTATGCGCACGTGAGCTGTCGCTCGCGTGAACACGAGTACATCGAGGGAGTAACGTTATGTTGAGAACTCGTTGAAGCGTGGACCTGTACTCTTATGGAGTATTGCGCAGATACCTGGAGACCGTGAAAAAAGAGTTCGGAAAAATCAAGGATATCCGTACCAAGAACCAGCACTGGTGCCCCTGGGTGAGAAGCCTAAGGTGTGAAGGTAGTAATCGGGTTGAGGGAACTCGGCAAAATGGCTCCGTAACTTCGGTTGAAGGAGTCCCTGCTCTTGTACGCTTGTCGTGCGACTGCAGGGCGCAGTGGCCAAGGAGGCCCGACTGTTTAACAAAAACGTAACTGGCTGCTAAGCCGTAAGGCCTTGTATAGCCGGTGACGTCTGCCCAGTACCAGTATCTTAAACTTCTTTTCAAGGAAGCCAAGGACTGGCAAACGGCGGAAGTAACTATAACTTTCTTAAGGTGAATTCGTTGCCTTAATAAAAGTCGGCCATATGCTGGAACATCCGAGTATCTCATCTTACGAAACTATGGGGGTAACTCTGTAGCGAGTCGTGATAATGGATGAGTGCGGACAATCAGCAGGAAAGATCACTCAATTGTATACATGTATTATTATATGTGTGTGGTTGAGTGGAATCCTCAGAGACTATATGCCGACGACTCTTGGTAGCAAAAGAGTTTTGAGTTAAGATATAGTCCGACCCGTGCAGCGATGTACGGATGCATTCAGAAATGGGTGCGCGCCAACAAGAAAAAGAAACAGTTTTTTTGTTGGTAAAGTAGTTCCTCAACTTAGTAAAATTTGATGGGATGAAAGTAACAAACTCGTGAGCGAAATGCCTTGTCATTTGATTGGTGACGTGCATGAAGGGCGTAACGAGGTCTCTCCTGTCCCCAACCCGAAGCCTCCGAACCCCCTGTCTGGTGCAAAGGCCAGAGTTTCCTAGTGGGAAGTGAAGACCCCGTGAAACTTTACTGTAGTCTGTCGTTGCAATTCGGAACTTGTTGTATAGTGTACGTGGGAGTCGTTTGAGGACTTGTCCGTCAGGATGAGTTTTAGACAATAATGTAACACCACGCTCCGAGTTCTGAGTTGCTTTACCCTTCCGAGGGGACACCGATTGATGGACAGTTCAGCTGGGGCGGCATCCTGATGAAAGAATATCATCAGGGCCCTATGTTCTGCTCAGTTCGGTCAGAAATCGAACGTTGAGTGCAAAGGCAAAAGCAGGACTGATTGGATCGCGAACACGAACCTTTCCAAACGCGAAAGCGCGGCTTAGCGAACCTCTCTACTCGATTGATGAGAGTGAGGGATGACCGAAAAGTTACTCCGGGGATAACAGAGTTGTCGCGCCTAAGAGTTCATATCGACGGCGAGGCTTGCTCCATCGACGTCGGCTCTTCCTATCCTGGGAGGGCAGTACCATCCAACGGTGAGGGAGTTCACCTATTAAAAGGGATGTTAGCTGGGTTCACAACGCTGTGAGGCAGTTGGTATAATATCTACTAGGAATGCTTAACTATCTGCGGGGAAGGATGTCACAGTACGAAAGGAACCGACATTCGGCGCCACTGGTCTACCGGTTGTCTGATAAGGCATTATGCCGGGCAGCTACGCGCTCAGGGATAAGTCCTGAAAGCATCTAAGGACGAAACCCTCCCTTAAAAGAGATAGTAGGAATCATCGTAGAAGACGATGTTGATAGAAGAGTGGTGTACGCACGAAGCTCACGCGACGTGTTCAGCCAGCTCTTACTAATAATTCCAAACTTTGGTGTGTACGGCTTTCATCATTTTTTTTTCTTTATTTTTTATTTTCTTATTGTTTTTTTTGTGTTAGATTTATCTATGTACTAAAGTAGTACAATATATTTTTATGAAGTATAGCGTGAGCTTTTTTCTTTCGTAATCATTATATATCTGAGGTTTTTCACGAGTGGGTATGGTTTCTTGTGAGGGTTCTGGAAAACGGAAGAGTATTCAAGAATTGGTGGATGATTTTTCTCGAGATTGCGATTTTATTTTTCGCGCCAGTGATGCAGTTCATAGAATTTCTAAAGAGTTAAATTAAGAGTGTGTGAGAAGAGTTAAGTTTTGATGCTTATTATCTTGGCGCGTTTTCTAATTCCACGTATCTATTTTTTTGTTTTAATAACCTTTTCCAATTCTATCACTTTTCTTTCTGACAGGTTTATGACTATATTAGCGTCTTCCTTTTTCATTCGAAAGAAATCTTCAGCTAATAACTCTTTACCATATTCTGAATGTTTAAGTTGTCTTTCAACTTTGGGAATAATTGATCCAAGATATTCACGTAAAAAAACAAGTCTTGATCTGAATGCGAGTAATTGTACTTCTGGAGTTTTGATATTTTCAGGAGAATTTATGCTTCCATGTAAAAATCTTTCCGGGATGCATCTGTTCGCATAATCAATTAATTGTTTTTCGGTAAACTCAGAACAATAATTTTCATCATCATATCCGCCAAAAGGAATTTGACTAATCTCTGAGTCCGAAGCTACAGCGATTAATTCAGATAACATAGTTTTTATTTGTTTGTACTCTCCATCTTCTTTCATATTTGTCATTTGCGTGATGCTTTCAAAGATAATTCTTGCGTCTACTGTCATTTGAATTGCTCTTTTGAAGTCTCCAATACTCATTCTTTCGAACGCTTTGGATACTAATAAATTCACACTCGTTAGATTTGCTTGTACTTCCTGTTGTGCTTTCGTGGATAATTGTTTGTATGATAGTCTTTGTGATAGTCCTACGTTGTACGCTCCCACGAGTAATGCTATTGATACTCCTGTCGCGATGAGTGTTTTCTTTAATGATTTGAAATCCAAGTTGAGTCACCTATTTTCGATAGTGAACTCAAAATAATCTCCTATATATATATGGAAACTTGAATATAACTGTTCGAGAATAGGTGTTGAGGGCGAGATCAAGCGAGAACATCCCGTCGTCAAAAACAATAACTCTTAGTATATGTTGTCGTGGTGGTCGAAATCATAAAATACCACTTTATCGTGAGACTGGTCATATCTAAATGTGAGGACGAATGGCCCAATAATATGTACTCTCTTTAAGTGTTGTAATGGTTTTCTTAGATTTTTGTAGTGGTTGACGTCTTCACAGCTGAGTATTTCTTTCATTTTTTCCATTGCTGCTTCGTATGTTTTCTTGTCTCTTTTAAAAAGTGTATTCAGTGTTTTCTTCAATTTTTCTTCTGTAGAAAAATCACGCATGTTCTATCTCCTTTCGAAGTGCGCCCAATGTTTTATAATTCGTAAATTTCCCTTTTTTTTCTATGTCTTGTATTTTTTGAATGTATGATGGTCGGAGTTCTGGTTCTAAGAAGTGTTGTTCGTATTCTTGAACTGCCACACTGATAGCTTCGGACTTATCTTTGAGTCCGTACTTTGCTTTAATAATATTCAGCACTCTGTTCACTCCATCCTCAAGATATACGACAGCTTGTACCATATTACTTCATATACATACTTGTATATTCGGTATATAAATCTTTCCATAGTAAAAGTCCAGAAGCGTTCCGGCAGATTTCGACAATTTTTCACGAACAGTCTTTCACGCGTACTCTTTCCACACTTCCGGATGTTGTCTGAGGAAGATGAGTCCGTGACCTATTTGTGTGTCGTCGTACTTCTTGAAGAATTGTAGGAGTGTGAGCCATTCCATTTCATCTATCTCGTTCGAGTCTTTGATGAATGGTGTTCCCTCGACGAGCGCGCAAACGATGAAGTGTAGTGTTGACCCGAATTCAGGTAATTCTTTTATCGCAATTATTCTTTCGGGGACGACTTCGATCCCGAGTTCTTCGTTTGCTTCTCTCATGACTGTTTTCTGTATATCTTCACCTGCTTCTACTGTTCCTGAAGGGAAAGCCCATATTCCTGGGAGAGACTTTTTGAGTTTTGAACGCTTGACGAACAAGAATTGATTGTCTGAGTCTTTCAGGAGGATGACTGCGTGGTGTTTCATGTGTGTGTTGGGAGATAATAGTTATATTTTTTTAGAGTATTCAACCTATATACTCCAATATATATTTCCGTAAGGTTTATAAACCATCCATCTCAGAATCGTCGTGGGGCAAACTATGATTCACGAATATTTGAGAAGAGCGAGGAGTCTCGCGAATCGTTTAAGGAATGATGAACGAACGATGAGCGTATTGGAACACTATGCTATGAGTATGATTGATGGGAATATTCCTGTTTCTTCTGCGGTGATGATTTCAGGCATTCCTTTGCCAGGGTATGTTCGTATAAGAAAAACAACTCCTCGTGCAGTGTTTCACCCTCACAGGCATACGCACATTCCTGAATATTTCGCAGTTATGGCTCATGCAGGAATTCCTGTTCCTTTGACTATTGGAGTATTGTACAATGGATCGCATATTGGTTGTATTTCTGAAGATGTGACTGATCAAGGAAAGTATAAGTTGTTGAGGGCGGTTCCAAGCAATAAGGGGTACATCGCAGTGGATCCTGAAACGGGGGCGGTTATTGACACTTTTCCAGAATCGGTGGATAGAGAATTACAAGGTCTTTCGAGACGCGGAAGGAGTCTTCCTTTGCCTTTTGATGAGAAAGAGTTTGTTGTTCAAAGAAGCACCGTTACTGGAACGTATCGCAACATTATTCTTTCGCACCCTTCAAAACCTTTATCTGCTGACATGATGGATGGTTTGTATCGTATCGCTTCGTGGAGAAACGCTCACGATAGGTTGCTTGATGCAAAGCTCGAGCGAAGAATCGAGTTGGCGGTTGTGTAATAGTGAATCTCGTTAATAATTGAACATTTGCGAGCTCCACTAGTATAGCAAACCGCAAAAAGAATGTTCAAAAATTAGTGCGATTTGCTATAAGACGGTTTCAAAGAGTTCAACAGGAACAGGGGAGTCGCATAGCAACGTTTTTATCCTCTTGAGTCTTTCTTGAGTGTATGAGTGATAATAAGGTGTGCTTGGTTGATGTTGTGAGTACGTTGATTGTCGAGTTTGTCGCTGAGAGAGTTCGTATTCCTTATGATCAAAAATATTGGGATCAGTTACTGTACGAGTTGAAGTCTTCAGAGAGGAAGGATGTTCCTTCTGTTATCGCGATGATGGATTTTGATTGGGATTGTAGGTATCCTTCAGCTCCTCATCTTCGGGAGGTTATGAATGGTGTTCGGACGTTTGCAGGTATGAGAAACGATGATGGGTATCTCGTCGTGAGTGATGACATGTTGGAATTGTGGAAGGAGAGAAGATGTCCTGTTGCAGGGTCATTTCTTGATTATGCTGTTGCTCAAGCGAGAGTAGTGTTTGGTGAAGATGCTGGTGGATGTTCTGAGATGTGATGAAAGATACGAGAATGAAACTCCTTTCCTATCGTATGAAGAGATGAGTGAGAAAGTTTTGAAAGTGTACGTGGAAAGCTTAGAGGAGTTTTGCTTTTTCTGAACTGTTCTCGTTTTCTTCTCGTCGGTGATACTTCGTCAGGTTCTCCAGAGGTAGCGTTGCAATTCTTGTCACATTCTGTTCTGTGCACCGTGTTCGGCGAACGTAGTGGAATGTGAGAGTATGAGAATATGCTAATATGAGAGTATGAGAGTATAAGAATATGAGAATATGAGAGGCGTATGCACGATGTGAGATATACTTTCACATTTTCACATGTTCATAGTTCCACATTCGAGTAACATGCCCCATCACCAGAGAGAGTCCCTCGCCTCTTTCATACACGAAGGAACTGAGAAAGGGAGAGATCAATCACT
>CAYHWM010000054.1:0-7911 GCA_964359925.1 uncultured Methanosarcinales archaeon | reverse complement strand
TAAGAAGCGATCGAACGCTACAGCATTCATATCCGTATTAATGTTGAATTTTTCATTCGCTTGTTCGTCAAAAGATATTCTTCCTTCTTTTTGAAAGAATTCTCTTATCTCATCTCTTGTTAGCTGCTGAGAGTTTGCACCCTGTCTCACATAAAATTTTCCACCAACAGAATAAGGTTTGTTTTTACCTTCAGGAACACGAATAATCAGAACAGAACGGAATTCTTCAAGAGACACTTCTGTTTTAGGATCAAAGTTTCTTACTAAATCATGAATTTGAGATTTTAACCTGTTTGTTATGTCAATACCCTTCACGTGCTTATCATCTGAGACACCTACAAGAATTCTTCCGCCACTCGCATTGGCAAATGCACAAATCTCTTTAGCGACATCTGAAGAGAATGACTCTTTCATCTCTACAGTGTATCCCTCTCCTTGGTTCAGTAAAAAATCAAATTCATTTTCTTCCATACTATCATTCATAACAGCAAAATCTCTTTAAGAAGATTGCTCACGAAACTCCGGAACGCTTCCGGGAAGACTCTCCTAAAAGTCGCAACTCACAACTTCTCGGAAAAGTCCGTAAGGACTGCTTCCGGAACAGAAAATACCCTTTTCATCGTTTCCACACCATCTTCCTCGCCAACTCTTCCACTTCGCGAGCGATTCTTCCTTCGAAGACGGTTACCGTTTCGCCATCGCCACGCTCAGTGCTTAACATTCCGAGCAGGGAGTGTGTGAGTGTTGTTTCTTCGGGGAAAATTCCTTTTTTTGATTCTTCAACGACTCGACGTTCAATGTCTTCGACGGAGCCAGTAGCTATCTTGACGTCTGTTGTTTCGTCGCCGAGAACACCATACGTGTTACGAAGAACACAGAACGCTCCTCTGTCTTCACACCATCGGATAAGGTCGACGACTGGTAGTTGCGAAGCTCTGCTCCCTCGAAGTTTTCCGAACAATCGGATGAGGACGATGCAATCACGAATCTCTCCAGCGTTATTTTTTACTCGCTCGACTGCTTCTTGAGGAGAAAGACCAGTCACATCAACAGTAATGGAGTGCGCTTTCTTTGACGGAACGTCAACGTATTTCGGAACGAAATCTTCAACGATGACGAAAGAACCATGACCGAGTTCTTCCAGTTCAGAAAAGCTTTCGGGAAACAACGGTCCAGGATAGACGAGCATCGAACCTGTTGATGTGTTGATGGGTAGTTGTATTCTCTTATGCAAGTGACCACCAGCGTAGTATGACCATCCTTTCGGGAATAACGAAAGCGGAACGCTTTTTACTCCATCAAGCCCTTTCGGTTTTAATTCTTCTATCATTCCGTGAAACAAAAAAATCTTCTGACCGCTTACTTTTTCTAATGACTCTCTATCGAGCGATTGAAACATTTCCAACTCTAACCCTTGACGACGACCACCAATACCGGTCAACAACGTCCCTGTCTTTTCGTCGCGTACAGGTTCGAGAATGAGTTTTCCATCGGGAGAAAAGCTACCGTTCATCACGTTCTTCAACAATCCTCCAGCTTCCAACACTTCCAACAAACTCTTACCACTCGCACTCCAATCGTGACTACCACCAATAGCGTAGACAGGAATACCTGCGTCTTTCCACGACTTCAATCCTTGAACGACGACTTTCAAACTATCAAGAGCAGGAAGAGCAGTGTGAAACACGTCGCCGCACAACAAAACAAAATCAACTTTTTCTTCCACACACTTCTGAACAGTCCAAGAAAAACAATCAAGACTCAACACTCGTAACTTCTCCTCTCTCCAACCACCAACGTGACAATCAGCAATATGTGCGAATTTCATACTCCGAACAGCCTCTTTTGTTGTGGAACGACTTTATCCTTCCCGACTGTTTCCTCAAACGGTGGAACTTTGATAGGAATGGCAAAAGGAGCAAAGCTCGACGTGATAATAGCTTCCCCACGACCCAAACTTGCAATGGTCCTATCATCATCGCTCAAGTCTTGAGAAGCACTATCAATCATGGCAACTCTCTCAGGTTTCATTTCAGTACCAAAAATAACTTTCGTGTTCATATTCGCCAACACTTGCCGAGGAATCAACGAAGGCAACTGTGTAATGGCGACGAGACCAACACCAAACTTACGACCCTCACGAGCAATGGTTGCTAACACATTCGACCCCCGCTCCAACCCGGCCCTCCCGACAACCCTCGGAGCTTCTTCAAGTATAATACCCACGACTCTATGCTCTTCCCTTTTCGCCTTACGCAAAATCTCTGAGGCGATCACGCTACCGACGAGCAATTCAGACCTTCCAGACAATTGCGACGTGTCAAGAATGACGAGTGAACCATTCCTCACGAGAGAAACAATCTCGTTCACTGTTCCCGCACCTTGAACGAAGTCGAACGCTCCTCTACAATCAAAACCATCAGGATGAGCAATAATCTGCAACGCTCCTGACAATCGACGCTTGACGACACCCAACGTCGCCTCGTGAATATGAATGCCTGTCAATGGAACTTCGCCGAGAATATCCTTCACCCAACCCGCAGTATTACGACGATAATACGCAGTCAAACATTCCTGCTGAGCATCAGACCACTCGAGAACACCATCAAAATGGTTCGGTAATAATGACTCAACATTAATTTTAAGAGAACGACCTCCCGGAGGAATATCATCACCCAATGAGTAATACACGATCTTCTCTTTCAACGGGTGATCCTTCAAACCAATCTTCGACCTTCCATAATACTCGTCGTGAGGGTCAAGAACGAGCATCCCACACCACTCAGCCTTCGCCAACTCCCACAACAACGTCGATAAAAAGACAGATTTCCCCCGACCAGTTGTACCCGTGACGAGAACGTGATGCTCAACCACTTTCTTACCGTCGAGAAACACAGGAACGTTGAGAACTTTCGAGCCAGAACGCACGAGTCCAAGTCGTATCGCGTTTTCCGGCGGAGCGAGACACGACAAGTCCTCAGGAGTAACAGCTCTCACATCAGAAAAGAACGCTGGCAACGTTCTCGCAGAATTTGCTTTCTCTCCGAGTATAGCAACACATTTCGCACGAGCTATAATATAGGTTCGAACACCCTTCTCGAACACTACCAAATCCGCACCCTCCTCCATCTTCACGCCAGAGAATAATTCGACCTCTTGAGGACCAAACTGAGAACCATACGTTAAATCAACAACTTGCAACAACACGTTTCCTTCAGGACTCTCAGCGATGAGCAACTCGCCCAACTCCAAACGCTCGCCGGATTTCTCTCTTAGAAGAACCCCTCCAAGACCACCACCAATCACGACCCCCTTCATAGAACGAAGAAGTTCCCACAACAATATAAACATTCCCACCACCGAACTGTCGTCGCTGAAGAGTCGTGTTCTCGACGAGCATACGAAAAGTTTATAAACGGCTACCGTCGAGTACGAATCAGAGAACACGATTCTGGTTCTCAAAAAACAAAAAAAACAAAAGGAGGAAACCACTATGGCAGAAAAAGTACACAAAGTTGGGGTCAAGAAGGAAGCAGGATACCTTTACTTCGTTGACAAGCACGGAAACGTTTCCCGAGCAAAGATGGCTCGAGGAAAGAAGGGCGGCGGAAAAGCAACCCTCGTTGCAAAGGCTGGAGTCAAGAAGACATCAGGATACCTGTACTTTGTTGACAAGCACGGAGACATCTCGAGAGCGAAGATGGTTCGAGGCGGAAAGAAAAAGAAGCGATAAACAATCGCTAAACACTTTTTTTTCTTTTTTTTCTTTTTTATCATTCTCCTATGTTTCTTTTCACCAGTAAAGAATTTCTCCTGCGAGAAGCTATCCTCGGGCTAAAGCCCGAGGCTTTAACGCTTCTCGCTTCTGAAAGGAGAAATTCTAACTTTGAAACGTCACGCTCCACACTAAAGTGCGGAGCTATCACCGTTTCAAAGTATACAAAACTATAAATACCCCCTCACTCAAAACAGTTCCACAAATGGGTGATTATCGTTGATAGAAAAGATTAAACTATTCCTTACAGGAATGTTCACGAACATTTTCAAGAGGAAAAAAGACGTCAAACTCGGACTGTACGGTCCACCAAACGCTGGAAAAAGCACTCTCGCGAACAGGATCACCGTTGACTGGCTCGGAGAAGAAATGAGCACGGTCAGCAATATCGCTCACGAAACGAGAGAAATACTCATGAAGGAACACATCACGATTAAATCAAAAGAGGGTAAAGAACTCGTGTTCAACCTCGTAGACACTCCAGGAATAGCGACAAGAATAGACTACGAAGACTTCATCAAGAAAGGACTAGGAAAAAACCAAGCAAAAAAAAGAGCTCGAGAAGCAACAAAAGGAGTCATCGAAGCAATCAAATGGCTCGACTCTATGGACGCAGTCATCGTCGTACTCGACTCGACAGAAGACCCATACTCCCAAGTTAACATCACTATTATAGGAAACCTCGCAGCGAGGAATATCCCCGTTATCATAGCTGCGAACAAGATAGACCTCAAAAAAGCAAGCATGAAAAAAGTCGAGTCCGCATTCCCGCAATATGACATTGTAGGAATCAGCGCGAAATCAGGAAAGAACGTCGACGAATTATACAACCTCCTCTTCAAGGTGATCAAGTAATGGTAACACTCCAAGTACTACCATACGCGCAAGTCGCTCACTTGACGAGTGTTGGACGCATACGAAAACTACTCAACATCGTCAAAGAAGGAAAAATAGTAGTCCTCCAAGGAAGACTCCAAAGAGCCGAAGAAGAAGAACTCATCAAGACAACAATGGAAGAAATCAACAAAGACTTCAAAGGAATAGAACTCGCAGTCATCGACCAAAATGATGCAGACTCAGGAACGTTCGGAAAAATAAAAATGGGAATAGCGAACGCGCTCCTCGGCAACAGAACAGGAATAACACTCATAGGACCAGCACAACTCGTCAAGTCGATCAAGAGGGATCCGACAAAAATAGAACTCTTAACGAAGAACTCCAAAACTCGGAGGGACTAAATGCCACACCAGTGCGTCGCGTGCAACACGTTCTACGAAGACGGAAGCAACAACATCCTCAAAGGGTGCTCGTGCGGAGGAAAACTATTCTACTACATCAAAAAAGAAAAATTAGCAGAAATGAAGAAAAACAACGACTCACTACCAAAACTCACACCACAACAACAACAAGAAGTAGAAAAAGACGTACGAACCATCATAGGAGACGAAGAAGGAGAAAAACCAGTCATCCTCGACGTAGAAAACGTCAAAATCGTAGGGCCAGGAAAGTACGAACTCGACCTCGTACAACTCTTCAAAGGATCACCACCAGTCTACAAACTCGAAGAAGGAAAATACTTCATAGACTTAGCCGAAACGTTCAGAAAATTCAGAACGGGGAAGAAGTGAGATGTCTCTTAAAACTGTCTTGATGAGTATTGGAGGGTCTTGTACTCTTGAAACTATTTCAGGAGTAACTCCGCCAATAAAAGAAACAGTCAGCGTGGTCGTACAAAAGGTTTAAAAACTCAATACTCGGAATACTTCTTTATGGCTCAAGCAACTCAAGACGAATCAAATGGTCACGGCATCGCAAGTTTAATTCTCGGTATCGTAAGCATCGTTTTCTCATGGGTACCATTCTTAGGACTTGTATCCGGAATAGTGGGCATTGTCTTATCAATAAAACAACGAAAAATATCCCCTAACGGAATCGCAACAGGAGGATTAGTAACAAGCATTATAGGAATAGTAATCTCCGCTATCTATTCGATATTCTGGCTCTTTTTTATGATCGCGTTCAGTGCCGCAGTAAAGACTGCAGGAACTACTGGTCTTGGCTACTAAACTTTAGGAGTTTTCCCCCACTGCATAAGATGTCTTCTTAACTTGTCTCATGAACATTGGCTATCAGTGGACTGTACTTCTTGACAATTTTCTGTGAGAACAGAAACCTCCAAAACGCAATCTTTAAATACATCCCACCCTCACACTCACTCATGGCTGAAGAAGAACGCAAAGATTCTAAACAAATCTTTGGAAAAACAGTGGTGAGCAAGTCAGGAAAAAGGTTCGGAGAACTTGGTGACGTGCGATTCGAAACGAAATCAGGAGAATTAATACACGCAGTCCTCAAGAACCCAACAAGCTTCACAGACAAGCTCGAATTAGAAAAAACAAAAGAAGGACTACACCTCATACCCTACTCAGCAATCGTAGCAACTGGTGACTTCGTCGTCGTCAGCGAAGAAGACATAGCGTAGGTTTATGTGATATGTTCTTTCTGGTGAGGTGAATTCGGTGAAATCTTTCATGCAATATGTTGATGACTTGCCAGCTCTAAGAAGATTTATGGTTGGGGTACTCTGGTTTCTTCCTTCTCAAAAGGTAAAGAGGAAAATTATCGAAGCAGAACGTCTTACTATAAATTTTCAATTTGATTTGGAATTACGATCGATAGTTTCAACAATCCAGCAATTGTTTTCCGAAGTGGAGGATGATAGTTATTCTCACGAAAAGGTTTTGGAAACTCTCAAAAGTGCTGAAGCAAAACTTTCGAACTTGGAAGATTCTCGAAAGGAATCACTCGAGGGTATGGAAAGTACTGAGCAACAGTCAAAGTCTACTGTTGCTTGGCTTAAAACAGCAGATGTTGATATCGCTGAGTGTCGTCAGATAGTATCGCAATATCGTAACGCTGTTGCCGTTCTCGAGAAGAACTTATCAACAAAAATTTCTCAGCAGGGATTAGTTACTGATATTGATAAGGCCATAGGAAGAGTTCAAAAGAATGCAGTAATTGATATTTATACTGTGAAATGCATAGTTGTAGATTTACAAATAATAAAAGAGAGATTACTGAAGATTGTGGATCCTGCTTGGTGGAGCAAAACTCTTGCTGAGAGAGATCGTGATAGTGTTGATCTCAGTTCCTGCGCACAGAGTCTTTCTAATACGTTAGATAGATTCGTGACTCGTTTTCAGACAAAACGACAAGAATTTGATGATAGTGTTACAAATCCTTATGATATTCTTGGAATTCCCAGAAACTCACAGAAAGCCGAAATCACATCGGCATATAACTCATTTGTTAAATGTTGTAGTCCCGACATACTTGAACATTTGAGTGATTCGGCGCGAACGTATAGGCGTGCCCAATTCAAGAAAGCAACGGAAGCATACCAAACATTGATGCGTTGAACTATTTACTTGAACTACGAAGGAAATCATCTTATGCCATTCTCAGCAATCGTAGCAACTGGTGACTTCGTCGTCGTCAGCGAAGAAGACATAGCGTAATTCTTATAGTATGATTCTGAATACTTCTTACCGCCTGCGAATGCTCTTTTTTACTACCCGAATCCTTAAATAGCAAATACCCTTTCCTCAACCCATGACGGAAGCACCGCAACTCATCTGGACGGAAAAGTACAGGCCTCACACGTTCGACAGCGTGAAAGGACAAGAAGTCATCGTCCAACGAGTACGAGCGTTCGTCCAACAAAAAAGCATGCCACACTTACTCTTCGCAGGACCAGCAGGAGTAGGAAAAAGCACCCTCGCAATCGTCGTAGCGAAAGAACTCTACGGTCTCGATTGGAGACAAAACTTCTTAGAGTTGAACGCGAGCGACGAAAGAGGAATCGACATCGTCAGAACGAAAGTGAAAGACTTCGCAAGAACGAAAGCGATCAACGATGCACCATTCAAAATCATATTCTTAGACGAATGCGACGCACTCACCAGAGACGCACAACACGCATTACGTAGAACGATGGAAACAACAGTAGGAACGTGCAGGTTCATCCTATCGTGCAACTATTCCTCAAAAATCATCGACCCGTTACAAAGCAGGTGCGCAGTGTTCAAATTCAAACCATTACCTATATGCCCTGATATTTTTTAGGAGACAACTTA
>CAYHWM010000053.1:5576-7997 GCA_964359925.1 uncultured Methanosarcinales archaeon | reverse complement strand
TCACGTTCGGAACGACCTGACCAGCAGGAGTTCCATTCTGGATAAGAACGCTCACTCCTTGAGCGTTCGACAACGAGAACGCTAACGGTACAGCTTTCCCAGCGAGAGCGAACAATCGACCAACAACATCATCGGGAGTTTCTTCTAAAACAACGCTTTTGTTCTTCGGTTGGACGAGCACTTCTCCCTTCGCGAACACGCTATCAGGAAGAACGACCTCAACACCACCCTCATCAAACAATGCAAGAGTCATCGCATCAACTCCGCGAGCTCGTCAAGATCAGCAGTAGATTGTTGGCTGTGGGAAGTAGGAGGTGGAGAGTTGGTTGTAGATTGTGGCGAGTGGCTTGTGGTTTGTTGCGCTCCGCGCTTTACGTTCGACAACAATTCCTCTTGCTCCGTGGCAGACAACGATTTCGATTCAGGATTCAAGAAAATACCGTCGCCGTCCACTCTCGGAATGATGTGCAGAATAACGTGAGGAGCTCTCTGACCCGCAGCCGCACCGTTCTGGATGATGAGCGAAGTTCCTTTGCAGTCGAACGATTTGATGATTGCTTGCGACAACACTTTTGCAGTAATGCCGAGATGAGCCAACTCAGTATCATTCAATTGTGGAAGAATCTGAGCGTGTCTTTTTGGTAGAACAATGACGTGACCCTGAGCTGCAGGATAAATATCCAACAAAGCAAGAACGACATCATCCTCGTACACCTTCTTCGCAGGAATCTTACCCTTCACGATATGACAAAACACGCAATTCTCTGAAGGATCGGAAGTAGATTGGGAAGTGGCAAGTGGGAGGTTGGGAATAGGGAGTGAGGATTCAGACATACGAGCGTACTCGTAATCACTGTTTAAAAGCTTTTCACACGAGCAGGACTACTCCCATCACTGCAACTACCGTCCAAAACAATCGTTTCTTGTAGTGCTTGTCGTGGAAGTATCTCCTGCCGAGAACCATTGCGAGAATACTCGATGTTTTTCTCAGTGCTTCAGCGAGAGCAACATATGCGGTCGTGAGCGCTGCGAGGAAAAAAATATTGGACAACGTAGAGAACAACGCAGCTTCGAAAATGAGTGTTCCTTCCTTCCGCACACCATTAATAACCCCCGAGTACCCATCGTAGACTATGGTGAGAGCTGCGAGAGCGTTGATGAGCGAGAATGCATACATGATCGAGAGGTAGGAAAAAATATTCGTATCAAGCAATAACTTTTTCTCGAACACGATAGTCACACCGAGCAAGAACATCGACACGAGCATCGCATGCAATCCTTTCGAATGAAAGAATTCTCGAATCGTCCCTCGCACTGACCCTACGCTCTGAATATGGTACAACGACAAGAGAATAATGGCGACGCCGAAGACTTGCACCCACGACAAGAACTCTCCGAGAAGAATCATAGACGCGAACAACGTTATCACGGTACGCAACTCGAACAACGGTAACGCCTTCGAGAATTGAACGTGCTTAAATCCTTTCGCTTGATAGTAAAGCCCTGCAGTGATAAAAATGGAAAGAACATATAACCACGCATACGTCCTGAATGAATAGTTCAGATTGAGCAACGGAATAAAAGGAAGAACGATGACCAACTCAAAAAACTTGAATGTGCCAAGATACTCCAACGAGTGCTCATGAGCCAAACCACGCTTCTTCACGATGAGAGCCAACGCTCCAAACACTGTCGAGATAAGAACTAACACTATCCAGTGAAGGTGGGGGAACATTTTACGGGTCCAGGGGGATTTGAACCCCCGACGCCCTGGTAACTATCAAAACGTTCTTTTCTCCTTGTTTGACCGTCTCGTTAAGAGCCAGGTGCTCTACCAGACTGAGCTATGAACCCAATAGTGAGGAAAACAAGAGAATTGTTTAAATAGCTTTTCCTTCTCAAGAGTTAGAGAGTGCCGAACTCTTCAAAACTTTCCCGCTTCGTTCACGACTCTCGAAGCTTTCTCTTGAGTCGTCTTCAACACTTTAGCGAAATCTTTCAAACTCAACGCTTTCACGTCCTGAATCGTGACAATACCTTCCGCGAGGCACAACGCGATACCGCTCTTCGTCAACGATTTCAACATCGTAACAGGGTAAAGCTTATGTTTCTCTAATAAGTCCTGCAACGTTCCATCTCTCGGATAACTCCAGCCGAGCAATTGCAACCCGACACCTCTAGCGTACGTTATTACTTGAGGGGTGAACTTTGTATTCGTGACTAACGCAGGTCTCGAAAACTTTTCTTTCACGTCAAGAAATCTCGCGTACACGTACAACGCAGTATGAATATGATCAGCTTTCCACGGCTGGTCGTGATGCTTACACTCGACCATCACCGTTTCAGTCCCTTTCTTCGCTACGACGTCAATCTCGTGAGTGATGATCTTTCCCGGAATGCCTTTGTCAATCTAGCACTAAA
>CAYHWM010000053.1:0-5566 GCA_964359925.1 uncultured Methanosarcinales archaeon | reverse complement strand
CGCACTGATATCCTTCTTTCTCTAATACTTGTTTGATGAGCTTTTCAAAAGAAAAACCCTCGATACCAAGCCTCAATAACCCATTCTTCAAGTCGTATCGCGCAGCGCCCGCAGGACGAACCTTCTTCAACTCACGAAACGCGACCTTGAAAATCTCATACGTTGGAATACCGTCGTACAATTCCTTTTTCACGACCTTGAGAATGTTCTGTGCATCATCAGGAGTGGCCCCTGAACGTTGCATAGAACGAAGCATCTTCTCCTCGTCGAATTCCTCCTCAGAACCATCCTGCTTCTTAACGAGAACCATCTTTTTCAGACATTCATTCTGACGGGAGTTTATAATGGTTTTGATGACGTTGACTATCGTGATGACAACGACTGAAGATATTGGTATTGACCGTTATCCTTCCCAATAGGTTTGCTTTCTTCGAGGAGTATTATTGCTTCGAGAGCTTCACGAGGTTTTTCTGGAAGGAAGAAAAAATCATAATCTTTCCTGTCGTGAACTAACTTTTCCGATTTATAGACTACGATAAGTGTTTCAGGCACAGGAGAACAAAAACCAATTCCTGCACAATACACTGCATCATTCAACCTGAATCTCCCACGAACTCTGTTCTTACCCCATAAAGAGTTTTTAGTAACGAACGACCCTCTCCGCACGGTTCTCTCAACAATATCTCTCGTTCCTTCTTTCATCGTCATCCCCGGGATAGTACCAACGAAGACACAATCGCGAGCTATTCCTCTGCGGTATCTGTCTCTTTTCTCCCACACATCTAATAATAGTTTTCTCTCGAATTGCACAAAAAAATAATTCGCGTTATCCATTCTTTGTCTTTGAGTCACTCCCGTACCACCATCATCTTTTCGTTCTTCTCTTGACAACTGAGGTATGAGAATGCGGTACAGCGGAATTCCATCTCTCACTTTGTAAGGTTCAAACGCTTGAGGGGGGAGACACTTCACGTAAGAACGAATATCTTGTTCTGTAACATCGTCGAGAGTCATTGTGCTCCTCCGTATATTTTACGTTGAGTTTCATCGACAAGAACTTCTCCTATAACATGTTCTTGTGCGAACGTGCGAACTTTTTCAACGAGTTCATTCTGTGCATTCTTGACCATTCTTTCATGAGTCTCTTGTGCATCTTTCCATCGTGCATCTTCTTCTTGTAGTGCTCGTAAAAATGTCATTGTTTCACTCCGTTGTTCGGAATAGCTTCGAATATTTCAAATGATACTGGGTGTACTTCAGAGCTCTCTTCACTTGCAACACATCGTGGAGGAATACTAAATCCTGCATTGTTCAAGAATTCTTGTAGGAGTTCAAATCTTCCCAGCGTTGTCGAGAATCCTATGAGCAGTCGTCCGTTATTTTTCAGATATTTCTTTGATTCTTGAACAAATCGTCGTGTTGTTTCATATCCTGGATCGAATACTGCTCGCTCTAACATACAGAGTGGTTTGTTCTTATCAACGAATCCGAATGGAGTGTTCCAATAAATAGTGTTGAATTGTGAATCTGCAGGTAGTGGTTCGTACAAGTCGCCCTCTAAAACAGTAATTTTGTCTTCCAATCCGTGAAGTTTCACATTTTCTCTCGTGTTCGCAACGGCGAGAGGATTAATATCTGTTGCAGTAACGTGTTTTGCTCCTCTTAGTACTGCAAATATTGAAGTTACTCCCGTTCCACAACCTATTTCTAAAAATTCTTCACCTTCAGTGATTGGTATTTCTCTGGTGAAAAATCTCGTGTCTAAAAAATATTTTGGAGAAAATACTCCTGGGTGAACGACGAAGGGACGTGCATCGTTGTTTTCTCCAATAAATCGAACATAATATTTTTCTTTTTCGGCGGTGCTTTCTCGAAGAATCTCTCCCGTACCTTTAAGATAGTCCTCATATGATGGTTGTTTCTTCTCTTCTACCATTTCCACTTCACTCCCGTCGAGAGCGTTGTCGTGCTGTCTACGTCTTCTCGCAGTCCTTCTATACTTTCTATGCTTGCTTCGAGGGAACAGTTCTTCGACGCTGGGAGAGTAATAGTTGCGGTAGCTCCGACGTGCGATGGTGCAGAACCTTCCAAGTAATAGTCATCATTGTATGCTCCAATGAGTTTCAATTTCAAGTTTGTTCCGTTCTTCCATTCCTTGTTCGCTTCGACGCTACCTTCCCAGTACGTTCCGCTACCGAGTTTTTCATCGTGAGCGATAAATACTGAGGGAGTTCCCGTAAAATGTGTTGCAAGTCCTCCATATGTTTCTTCAGTGTCAGGAAACGGTTGATTTGGGAAGTGTAAGTGTTGCCATCCTACGTATCCATACCCGAGTGAAGTGTCCTTCCCTATTTCTGCCCAACCGTCAATCTCATTTATTTTTTTTGCGTCAGAATCATAATTCGCGAAACCGCTCGCGCTCACGTTACCGAGTGTGATCGTTGCTGTCGTTTGGTCTACAGGTTCCGTTCCGAAATTCATTCCACGAAGAATATACTGATTGTATACTTTTGTTTTCAGTTCGCCGGAAGGAATGGTTGGTGTGCTTGTACACCCTTCACCGAGGAGAGAAGCGATACCGAGAGCAATTCCGAGCTTTGCCACGTCAATGATTGATTGTTTGTTGTTCTTCGTCATAGTGTGTTCTCCGAGAGTAAACGCCCTCTATTCATATTGTTCTTACTTAATGGTGACATATCTATATTACTTCTTGCTGTCGTTTTTACGACAACAGTAAGATAACGCTTAAATAGTCCGGTCATCACTATTCTCACTATGGTCTCTCCAGCAGAACTCCTTCACGATCTCGGACTGAGCGACGGCGAGACGAAAGTATACCTCGCACTCCTCAAACTTGGACCCTCAACCGTTCACCGCATCAAAGAAGAAGCAAGTCTTCACAGAACAACAGTCTACGACTTCATCGCAAAACTCATCGACAAAGGACTCGTCAGCTACGTCATCAAGAACGGAACTCGAGAATACAAAGCAAGCAACGTCGCAAAACTCAAAGACTACCTCAAAGAAAAAGAAGAAAAACTGAACGAAGCACTCCCGCGCCTCCAACAATTACAATCGTACGTCAAAGAATCATTCTCCGTCGAAGTACGAGAAGGAAGAGAAGGGTTCAAACACGTTCTCAATCTTGTCCTCAAAGAACGTAAAGACGTTTACTGCTTGGGAGCAGACGAGGCACAATTCGATGAGAAATATCATTACGAGCTCGAAAACTATTTCAAAAAAGAAAAACAATTAGGAATAAACGAACGAGCACTCACGAGAAAAAACGCATCGTACATCTACTCTCATCATTCACAAGTAGAGTATAGATTTTTACCCGAAGAACACTTAAGTCCTCTCAGCATCCTCATCTTTTCAGAATATGTTATCATCCAAGATTTCCACAACGACGCGAGCATCATCATCCACTCAGCAACATTGGCAGAATCGTACAAGAAAACATTTCACCACTTATGGAACATTGCCGATAGACAACCGTCAAAGAAACATATTCTTCACAACCCTCGCCGTCACTCTTTTAAACAACCATCCACTTCTCGACGAGTATGACTGCAACAATGACTGCAACACTCTTACTCGTACCGTTCGCTGGCGGCAGTCTCGGAAAAAATCCAGGAGCGGTGATAGCCCCGCGAGCACTTATCGAACAACTGAAACAAAAAACGGGTTCAGAACGAGGACAACCACTCCAACCATTCACAGAAAAAATTGTTCCCGTCGATCCGTCAAACTTTTCGACGACTCAAGATGCTATCCAAAGAATCGCAACTGAAGGTTTTACGATCGCACTCGGCGGAGACCACTCAATCACTGCACCACTCATCAGAGCGCTCGTCAAGAATTCATCACCACGACAGCAGGGCTTGATAGTGTTCGACAGTCACCCCGACACGATGCACCCATTCAACCCCGTCACTCACGAAGACTATTTACGAACGCTCATAGAAGAAGGAACGCTCTTACCAGAGAATGTTTTGCTCGTTGGATTACGAGCGGTCGACCCCGAGGAGTCGCGATACCTCAAAGAGAAACACATCAAAACATACCCCATGAGCGAACTCGGCAGAGAAGGAGTAATGGAAGTGTGCGACGCTATTATGGGAGCTGCGAAAAACTGGGAACGAGTACACGTATCGATAGATATCGACGCACTCGACCCCGCGTACGCCCCAGGAACAGGATACCCCGAACCGGGAGGACTGACGACGAGAGAACTCTTAACGATGATTCAAAGAATAAAACTATTGCCCAACACGATAACGTGGGACATCGTAGAAATAGACGGTAACGATGAAACAACAGTAAGAGTTGGAACTACTCTTCTTGCTGAATTATTAGAAGTGAAAATGGTACGACGATAATTTAAGCTATCGGAGAACTATTCTCCTTACCTTATCAATTCAGGAACTTTCGCAACCAACTCAGCTTCCTTAATCACGAGGTGACCAGAGTAGTGGTCTTCCATCTTCACGTCGTACTTCGTAATCAAAACTTTCTTGTCGAACAATGGTCCGTCAATCGTGAACGTGTCATAATAGCCACCTTCACCACCTGAATGAAAACCAAACTTCCTACTCTGCTTCAACAATACTGGGAGTGACTCTTTGTTAATCTCGAAACCGAGCCAATCTTCACCAAGACCGTCGGACGCTACTTGAGTAATCATAAACTTGTAACCCTTATTGACCATTTCTTGCATAACTTCATCGTGCTCTAAACCTGCGTGAGCAGCGAACACTTCAACATGGAACGGTTGTAATGCTTTCTGAATAGCTCCGATTTGAGTCTGTTGTAAACCTGTGCCGCCGAGAACGACAGCGTTCACTTTCTCGTGGGTGAGAACGAATTCTTTTATCAATTCTGCTTCCTTCGTCGAGTCTGCAACATCACAAGAAATCAAATGATGAGGAATTCCAAGCTGTTGAGCGAGCAATGGAGTATTCTCAACAGTAGCATAATGGAAACAATAACAATCAGTCCTCGTTGGTTTGACACTCAACAAGTATTTGACGTTCCAACCCTTACTCTTCGCAAAGTCGACAGCGTACGTTGAGTCCTTACCACCAGAGTATAAAATAGCGATGTCCATACTGCTAACGGTCAGTCCCCTCCTATATAAAGATTACTGAGGATCTCCTTCTTCTCTCTTTCTTTCTCCTGTCTCTTCTTCATTCTTTTTTTTTGATCGTTGTTGCGCTCTCAAAAAACCTGCGAGTATGCCCATAGGGTTCTCGTCAGCTTCCTTTTTTTCCTCAGGAGTCATTTTTTGGAGGACGACGACTCGAGCTCTCACGATTTGATCATTCACGGGAGGAAACTCTCCTTGTTCTCCACTGATCCCGTTGAAAAACTCTTTTTGAGCAAGAGCCATAGGGGTCCATTCTTGTTTACTATATGCTCCCAACTTCCACGACGCACGAGGAATAAGACCAACTTTCATTCCCTCACCAGTGATATTCCCTGCGTGATACTCTCTACTCTCCACAATCATACATGCATCATTCGCTACCGGAATACCAAGAGCGATAGCTCTACTCTGATCGAT
>CAYHWM010000052.1:0-8059 GCA_964359925.1 uncultured Methanosarcinales archaeon | reverse complement strand
ATGGATGGGATTGGACTCTAGATCGGGGTGCTACTCAAATGCGGGGGGACGTCGATGACACGTATCCTGGAGATCATGTTGCTGATTCTGGCGATCCTTCTGACGCGTTGTTCGCAGTGTTTGAGAGTCCTGGAGTTGATATCAAGAAGATTCTCGCAACACATCACGTAGGAATTCACGCTGTGGGAACTGCTACAACTCCTCCCAGTAGTATGACGTATTACGTGTTCACTGACGATGATGATTTCTTGGGTAGTGGTGCTGGTTCTATGTCTTCGTGGAAGGATATTACGAGCAAGTTGAGACTTGCTGGTGGTGTCCAATGAGGAGTTATCAGAGAATGAGTCTGGGGGAGTATCAGAAGAAGGGTCAAGTGACAGTATTCATCCTCCTCGGTCTCGTCCTCCTCGCAACGATCATCATAGGCGTTTATATTTCTTCGTCGGGGAAGAGTGCTCCTGTCGAGCGTGCTGTTCCTTCTGCTCAGGGGTTGGATGCTGTTGATTCGTTCGTCAAGTCTTGTTATCAGGACGTGTTTGAAGAAGGTATTGCGTTGGCTCTGAGTCAAGGTGGAAGAATATATTCTGCTGACGGCGGAGTTGATAATGACGAATTGAAAAGCATTCAGTACAGTTCGAAGAAAGTGGCGTACGGTGAGATTCGACTGTCTGATGATTCAGGGAGTGGCTCGAATCGTGGCAGTATAAAGAAAGATGTTCCTCTCTATCCTTGGAAAGAGTTTCCTTACACTCCCGAAGTAACGATAACTATTGGCAGTACTTCCATCCCAATAGCCGGCGGTGGCCTGTTTGATGTTGACAATCGCATAAAATCGTTTGGTGATGTCACGTTGCCTACACTCAGTGATATGACTAACACTCTTGAGTCGTATATGCTAAGTAATAAGGCTGTTCGTTGTTTATCGTTCACCAAGTTTGAATCTCAAGGAATTACGGTGTCGAAGTCGGGCACTCCGCTTGTCAAAGTCACTTTTGGTGATGCTGACTCGTCGCTCGCCGTGACTAATTTGAATATTGAGTCTTCGAAGGGTGGCGAGGTGAGAAAACTTTCTTCGATTCAGCTTTCTCTTCCTTTGGTAGTTTCTGGACTCTTAGAAGCTGCAACTCTGGTCGCTACTGATGATAGTGAATTTTTGGAGTACAGACCTGAAGGTGCTGTGACTCTTGACGACGACTCTCCATATACTTCAACTGTTCTTGCTCGTGGTGTTCCAGGAACGCAAGATGATATTATTAGTATCTCGTGTTCTGGCTGTATTCTTCGTGGTGAACCTGCCAAATTCTTGTATGCTCGAGAGAATAGACCTCCAATGTTAGTTTTGCCGAAAGAAGTAACTGCATATCTCACGGGGAAAGCGTTTTGTTACGGTGCTGACCAAACAAAGTTTACTATTACTGATGGGAAGTTTTCAGCGGAAGGAAAGTATGCTTTGCTTCCTATAACTTCAACATCTCAAAAGATTTCCGATACTCCGCCAATTTCGTTGACTCTCGCCGCTTACGATCCCGACGAGGATACAACTACGATATTCCTATTAAAGGATACTCCCAATCATACTCCCGATCAATCTCCACCAACTCAAGGGATGTCTTCTTCAGAATTCCTTCCGGATACTAACTCGGAAGAGTTTTCCATCGTCGTAGGCGACGGTCTGTCGACTGACACGAACGCTTTGAATGATTTTGAGCCATTTACTGTGGAGGTGGAATCGTGCGATTAAACCATAAACTGTCGCTCGTCGTCCTCTCTCTCCTCGTTGTAACTCTTCTTTCTTCGAGTGTCGTTCTTGGTTCGACTGTTGGTATTTGTTGTTCTCCTACAAGGAGTCTTGTGCTTGTTAGTGGCAGTCCTTTGTTGAGTCAATCGCAGTGTACTGTTCAGAACTCTTTGAATTCTTTTACTGAGGTGAATCCTGATATTATGTTTGTTCAGGCCACAGGAGGTCCTGATGCTCTTAAAAACGCAATTATCAACTCAGGTATTTGTAATGCTGTCGCTCCTGAGCGTCCTGGTCAGGTTGACCCTCAATGTGCTTCAGATAAGAAAGCTCCTGCGAATCTCGTCGTGAGTGTCGTTTCGGGTAAGAGGGCTTTTTCGTTGTCGTGGTCTGGCAATGGTTGTACTCCTACGCAGTTTAAGATTACGAGGAAGGCTTTCACTGATAAGGATGGAAATACTCCTGTTGGTTCTCCTCAAGTGTTTGAGATTCCTGGTTCTACGACGACGTTTGTTGATAGTAATACTGTGTGTGATCGTACGAGTGCTACAACTGCTATTGCTACGTGTTTGTTGTTTGGTAAGTATTACAAGTACGATATTGTTGCTCAGTACCCTCCAGCTCCGTCAAGTAATCCAAGCACTACTTCGAGTGTAACGTTGGTTGACTCAACTCAAATTTCTTCTTCTGTTATTTCTCTTGGTGATATCGAGTGTCTTGATCGCTCGTATGGTTCTCCTGCTCAAAAGTTTTGCATTAGTAATCCTCCATCAGCAACGAGCACTACTCCTGCTCCTATTTCTTCATTCTACGAGCAGTTTTCTGACGCTACGGAGCGTCCTGCTGATATGTCTTCGAAGTATAACAAGGCGTTCTCGTGCGGGACTGGTAACAAGTTGAGTGGTTCGTTGATTGATTGTGGTAAGGATTCGATGTGTATCGTGAAGTCTGACAGTACGGGAGTGACTGGTGGTACTGCGATGTGTTCCGTCAAGGATGCTTGTGATACTACTTCGTTGTTGGGGTTGTTCCCTTCGAAGAATAAGTGCGAGTTTGTCGGTGGTGATACGAGTAAGCCGAAGGCTTGTTTCCTTGATCGTTCTGAGAGTATCGTGAATAAGTGTTACTCTTGTCAGTCGAGTATGAAGTGTTATGATTATAAGTCTGAGCAGTCGTGTACGAGTGATCCTTGTGCTGTTGGCTCTGTTGGTGCTTGTGATTGGCATCCTGTTGAAGGTCTTAACGTGTTCGGTATTGGCGTGTGTGTCGAGAAGAAGGCGGATAATTGCGTGTTTTGTGGTTCTGAAAGGCCGAACGCTCCGAATAAGGAAGCGTTTAACAGGGTGTTCGACGTGTGTACGTATCCAGTGAGCAATGCTCTTAGTAAGGTACCGAATGAGGATGGTGTTTCTTGCTTGTTTACTGGTTCGGCTTCTGCGTCGTGTAAGTCGTGGTCTTGCGCGTTGTACTCAAACATTGGAGATTCTCCTGATGGGCGTAAGAAGGCGTGTATTGGTGATACTGCTTCAACTATTGAAAACTTTAGACCCTCATTGAATCCTTTAACGAACGCACTCACTGCTTCTTCTAATAATATTTGTAATATTCCAGTGTGTAGGTATGATGCTTCTCGTGATACTTGTTTGAAGGATGCTGATGGCGAGTCGAGTGATGATTGTGGGGATGTTGGTGGAACGACTCCTGCAGAAAAAGCGAAGAAGATTGCAGAGTGCGAGCTTGATTATTTCCCTCCGAACGTTTCCGTGAGTACTTTTACTCAGTCTGATGGTTCGAGGAAGTTGTCATTCAGAGTTTCTGATCGTCGGTCGAATGTTTCTGAAATACTGATAGCGGGCACTGATCCGAATTCTGCTTCCAAGAGTATTGATGTTCCCGGGGTTGCTGGTGGCATTTCAGAAAAAGTTACTTTCTGTTCTCACAAGTATAAAGATGCTGTCGTGTCGTTGTGTGTCGAGGATGCGACTGGTAGTTGTCCTGCGTCTTCATGGAAGACAACATCGTGTACTGATTTGAGCGTGTATAATACTGAGATTATTCTTGGACAGGCAGGAGGTCCTACATCTCCTATAGAGTCTCTTGCGTTGCAGTCTGGTTTGAACACGTTGAGAGTGTTCGCTACTGATTGGGCGAAGAATAAGGGTATTGTTGAGAAGTATTCGTTGTACGCTTGCGCGGCGTGTAGTCCTCCTGTTGTTCAATCGTTCACCGTGTTTCCTGGTGTTGACGTAACTCCTGCAGGAACGATGGCTGTTAGTTCGTCGACTAATTCTTTGTTCGTTACTGAGTTGTTGACGAATAATAAGGGTGCGGAGTTGAACGTGACGTTTATGAATGATGGTTCGAAGAAGTATCCGTCGGTGAGGCTCGACGTAGTGACTATTTTGAATGTTACGAGTGTTCCTCCAAAGATGAAAGTTTCAACGTACCCTGTTACTGATGCTGCATTGTTTACTCACTCGTTTAACATTTCGAAGATGAGACTTTCTGATGGTTCTCAATTGCCTGATGGTGATTACTTGTTGCACATTGAGGGTAGGGATTCTTTGAAGGATATTCCTGTCGTGAAAGATTTCGCTTTCACTCTCGACAAGACTCCTCCGTCGTTGAAGAACGAGTTGAGCGTGTATTCTTCCAAGGGTTCTGTAACTCCTTCCAATGGTAATGTGGACCTTCTCTTTTCTGAGTTTGTAAGTATTACTTCTTCAACGTTTGAGGAGAAGAAGTTTTCTGAGCCTGAGTGTCCTATTCTTATTCCTTCGCAGAGGGATCCTACTATGACTTCGAATGATAAATTGAAAAATGATTCTTGGTCTTTCAAGTTAAATCCTGTGAATCCTTTAGCGTACCTTGATGGTTCTCGGTTGTTGAACGTGAGTGTTGTTGACAGAGCAGGGAATTCAAAAGCGTTTACTGTTCCTTTCGTCGTTGATGATTATCCGCCTTTGAGTGGTATTGTGAGTCCGAAGGATTGCGGTACTGGTAATCAGCTCGTAAACTTTACTGTTGAAACGTTGACTCCTTCTGAGTGTGGGTATTATTGGGTGAATACTCAGGCGAACGTTCCTGATCTTAAGTCTGGGGTTGTGAGGTTGAAAGCGAATGCTTTGAAGTTGAAGCATTCTGAGATGATTTCTCTCGCAACATTGAATGGTGATGCTCCTCTCGTGAAGGGTTCCGTGTTGCAGATTGCTGTAGCGTGTCAGAACTTGAAGAAGCAAACGTACGTTGAGAGGTACAATCTTCGTTTCGATAATGAGTCTCCTGTCATTTTGAGCGCGGTAGCGTATCCTAACCCGAATGCGGAGTTTTCAATTATTAATGGGTCTCAACTTTTCGAGACTACTATAGTGGTGAATACTGAGGACAAGTCGTATTGTAAGTATTATATTCAGAATACTCCTCCAACGGCAAGTATTGTTCCTTATAGTATGATGACTAATCGTTTCCCATTGCACTCTATTAGGAGTGCTACTGTTCATCGTGAGAGCGTGTTCGCAGCAGTTGATAAGAAGATGTACTTCATCGATATTCAGTGTGTGCGCCCGTATGATGGTTTGTTGAGTCTTCCTGTGAGGATTAATTATACTGCGAACACGAGTGGTCCTTTCACTCTTTCGTTCATCCAGCCTGGAGAGAATGGGTTTATGTCTTCTAAGGATCCACTCGTGAGCGTTTTAACGAGTAAGAAGTCATTGTGTAACTTGTCATTGGACACTCTTGCGTCAAGCAGGTTCAGTTCTGATGCGACGTGTGCACTGTGTGGAAATTTCAGTCACGATCAACCGTTCTCTTCTCTTGCTGAGGGTTTCCATTCAGTGTTCGTCAAGTGTTCTCCGTTGATTGGCGCTTCTGGTAATGTGAGCGCGAATTTCACGTTTGACAAAACTAATCCAGTTATTTCTACTCTCGCTATTGAGAACTCTCCAGGCACTGTCAAGAAATATTTTGACACTTCGAGAATTATTGCGAACGTGACTGTTGTCGAAACTGGTTCTGGAGTTGCGAAGTTGTCGTACTCGTTGGCGAGCAAGACCGGCGATGTTGTCGTGAATTGTATCGCTTCTGGCGCAGGGTGTATTGCTGGTTTCGAGCCAGGGAAACAACTCATCATTGATAAGGACCAGTCGGGAAAATCTCTCGTTCTCGTCGATGGTACGGAGTATTCATTAAATATGACTGCTCTTGACCGTTCTGGACTTTCGAGTCCAGTAAAGATTGATTCGGTAACTATTGACACGAAAACTCTTCCTGCTCCTTGTAAGAATGGGTTGAAGGATAATGGAGAGTCTGACGTTGATTGTGGTGGTATTTGTGGAGCTTGCAAGACGAACCAGTCGTGTACTGATGATAAGAGTTGCGGAGCAGGATTGTCCTGCATCATAAACGCGAGCGTGAAAACCGCAAACGCTACTGGGACGTGCATTCCTGCAAGTTGTTCTGATAAAAGAAAGAACGGTCTCGAAACAGGTACTGATTGTGGCGGTTCTTGCACTAACAAGTGTTCTGGTGGCAGTTCTTGTAATGCTCAGAAAGATTGTTCTGGTAAGTTGAAGTGTCTCCGTGGAGAGTGTCAAGTTCCGGGGATTTGCGAGAATGAAGCTTTCGACATCGGGGAGTCTGACGTTGATTGCGGTTCTGTATGCTCGACGAAGTGCCCAGTGAACAAGAAGTGTATTTCAGAAAAAGATTGTTTGAAAGGGTTGTTCTGTAGTGATAAGTCTTGCTCGAAGACGAACTCAACTATTGATGATCATCCTCCAACTCCTCCTTGTGATGATAAACACCCTGAAAACTGTTGGACTCCTTGTAGTGGTGACGGGTGTGACGCTCCACCAGAACCAATTAAAAAAACTGGCGGTTCTTCGCTTTTCCTCATTCTCGGAGTAGTAGTAGTTCTCGCTGGTGTTGGTTGGCTTGTGTATTCGAAGTATGGTGCTCCTAAGAAGCCGGTTCGTTCGTTATCGATGGGTTCGATGTCTTCCAAGCCGAGACAACCTCTTGGATCGTCCGTATCGAAACCTTTGATCGCTCCGTCAAGTTCTTCAAGACCTTCACCTACAAGAAGTATTCCTGTAATTTCTTCAAGACCTATAACTCGACCTGTTACGAGTAAGGTTGAAGTCAAGCAAGAACCTGTGAAAACGTACAATTTCCTCGAAAAATTAAGAGGGTTGAGTACTGGTCAACAAAAAGCGGTGGAGAAAGAGAAAGTGTCAACTGACAAGAAAGAAGGAAGGAAAGATGAAGAATACGTCACTCTTGGCGAGAAGAAAGAAGTGAAGAAGAAGTCGGGAGCGAGCGGACTTTCAGCATTAAGGGAGTCGGTGAAGAAATGATGAAGAGATTGTTCGGTAAGAAAGCTCAAGAGGTAAGTCAAGCGTTCGTCATCATCGTGTCAGCATTCGTCCTTATTATGATTCTTCTCTGGGGCGGCAGGGCTATTTATTCTTTCACGGAGAGAACGAACCAAGCGAAACTCGTCGACTTCACGAACACGATTAAGAGCAATATCGAAAACGTAGCGTTCCAGAGAGGAACGGTGAAACACGTAGAACTCACTCCACCTTCAGGAATAACGAAAGTGTGCTTCGCGGAGAAAGGAACAACTAAGTTGACTCCCACAACAACAATTCAAGGTGTTCCTTCCCTCGTTATTGATCGTGTTCAGAGAGTGGAAGAGAACGTGTTCCTTATTCCATCGTCTGAGATTGCTGTCTTCGTAAAGAATATGCTCGTCAAGGGCGGAGCATTTTGCATTGACGCTGCTGGCGGGAGTGTGGAAGTGCGAGCGGTTGGTAGCGGTAAGAAAGTGTGCGTTTCTGACTGGAAGACTTCTTGGAACTCTGAGGTGAACAAGGCAGATCCTTGCACCTAATATGGTACTCAACACTCTACTCGGAAGAAAGATTGGTAAGCGAGCCGACGAGGCTGGTTTCAACTGGATTTTCGTCATCATCGCAGGAGCGGCTATTCTCTTGTTCTTTTTTATGATCGTTACGAAACAGCAGGCGTTAACGCTCGCGAGGACTGATGCTCAAATCGTGAGGTCTCTCGAAACATTGTTCGCTACTGCGAGCGTGGAGAAAAGTACGGTGTCAACGAAAGAATTACCTGGTATTGATGTTGCATTTCAGTGCAGGAAGCGTGGAACGTCGTGCGAGTGTTCGTACCGTTCCGGAACGCTCTCAAGAGACGCGTCAAACTTGATAGTGTTCTCTCCCGGTGATTTGAAGGGTGATAAGTTGTTCGTGTGGTCTCTCGCGTGGGAAGTTCCTTTCAGAGTCGCTAACTACTTATTTG
>CAYHWM010000051.1:0-8214 GCA_964359925.1 uncultured Methanosarcinales archaeon | reverse complement strand
CTTTTTTCTTGTTTGTGCTTTCTCCAATGTTTTATAGTATTCAAATTTTCTTACTACTTTTATGTCGAGGAGTGGTAGTTTGTTTTTTATGAGAATATAGTTCATAAGTAATCTCCCAACGCGACCATTACCATCTCTGAAGGGGTGTATTTTTTCAAATTTTATGTGCAGAATACACGCCAATTCGAAAGGGTGAATATGCTTATTGTTTTCATACCACGTTATGAGCTTCTTCATTTCTTTCTCAACGTCGATGGGAAGTGGAGGTCGTACCATTGATCCAAGAATACGCACAGGCACAGTTCTATACTCTCCCAGCTCGACTTCGAGAATATTTCTCAAAACGATGGAGTGCAATTTTTTAATATTCTTTTCTGTTATATCACTCATCTTTTTCGCATAATAAAATGCATCTTTCATATTCAAAGCACCATACACCTCTCGCAACTCTTTTCCCGAGGGGGTTATCTTTTCTTGAAGAATGATTCCCGTTTCGTTCAGAGACAGTGTCGAACCTTCTATTGCATTAGTATTGTACGTGAAACTTGTTATTGTGGCATCTTCAAATTTTATGAAATCTTGTTCTGTTAATCGTTCCACGTATGCTCCGTACCCCTTTTTTATCTTCTCTATCGCACGTTGTTGTTCTATAGAAAGATAGTTTGTGAGCACGTATTCTTGTTGTGCCGAGAATTCTTCAATATCATTTGTTGATGGTTTTCGAGTGCCGCAGTACTTCCTTTTTTTCCGCCACGCGCGCGTTCCTTCTCGGATATTTTTTACAAGGTAGTAATATGTCGCCTTCCCCACGTTTCTTTCTTCAACATAGACCATACACGTTCTTGTGAGCACAAATATATAAAACTATCGTTGTGGGCACAGGGGAGAACTGATTGAAGGAGAGCAGATACTCACTTCGTTTGTGGTATTCTTGGCGCGAGCGTTTCGAGATGCTCGAGAACCATCTTGTTGTAGAAAGTGATGAGTTGTTTGACGAAATCGTTGTCTTTATTGATCTTGTACAGCGTTGCTCTTCCTATCTTTCTTTGTTTTGTGACTATTCCAAGTTTTGAGAATTTCGGGATGAGCGAGTTGATCGTTCCCCAACTTACTCCCGCGTTCAGCATATCTGTGAGAGTGTACTCGAAATGTCTTCCCTCTATCAAATACTGCAATACCCTCATTCGGGGAGTATCTCCAAGGTAGTCGAGGAAAAGGGAGTGTTCAGTCATACATTCTCTTGAGTAGAGCGACTATTTAAAACTTTACTTTTTATACATCGATGTATAATAAGTGAAGGCGATATTCATAAAGGAACGCTATTTGTGAAAACGCTATGGATGATACTGCAGCTCTCAAACTACACGTTCTTCAACGACTCGCACAAGGGAGCGTGTGGGGAGGAAAGCACATTCCTCTTAGCTTCGTCCAGAACGGACTTCCTTCGGCGTACCGAAGCAATCGCAAAGGAAAAAAGATGTTAGAAAAAGTACTGAAAGAGTTATTGAATGCAGGATGGCTCTTCATCGTCGCAAAAAGAACCGGAAAGAGTTCCGAAGAGCACGTCTCACTGAATCAGAGAATGGTGGGAGAGGTGTATAGATATATTGAAGAAAAAACGAAGAACGAAGTGTAAGAAATCATCATTTTTCTTTCGCATACACATCATCTTCCACGTCTTCTTCTCCCCTTGTCAAATCAGTTAAAATCCTTGAAAAAGTCATCTTCTTCTTTTGTGAGGGGAGGTTATTCATTTGATATGTCCATTTCTTGCTTTTTCCCGCCAATTATCCGCACGTACACCTCACTCGCCTTTCCGAGAGCGTTGTACGCGTCGACGTACCCGTCAGCGATGCATGCGTTCTCGAGAAGAGTATCGTGGGTGGTGATGAAAGGATTTTTTCGGAATTCAGAGTTTAAGATATCTAGTTTTGTTATGGCGCGCGTCGACACGAAAGCACTTACAATTCCGACAACCGCGCTTGAAAGTACTGTGTAAAACCCCATATTCTGAGGTATAATGTGCCCATACCCTATACCAGCCATACCGGCAGTTGTCACTATAATCAGACTGCAAGTCGCAACAGGCACTCCTCCCGCAAAGAGTCGCATAAGATACTTATCTTGTTTTTGAAACTCTTCCACTGCATTTGCGTAAAAATGAGGGTTCGCCGATTCAGTATCGATGGGGGCCGCGTTAGGAAATCTTCCCATTTCTCCAACGAGTTTTTCAATCAATTCTCGTTGAGGAACTTCTCCAACATAAGAGTATAGCTCTTCAACTCTTTGCTCATACGTTTTTTCTCCTGTGCCTACGTCAATGCCTCGTGTTTTGTGTACTACTCGAAGACCTTTCTCCAATGATTCATCCGACAGTATTGAATCTATTGATGGTGTTGACTGTGCTCCGTTCTGGCACGGCCTTTCTTCTCTGTTGAACTGAGTCATATTCTTGTTCTCCCATCATCACCATAGTAACCTCTCACCTCTTCCCCCTCTGTAACACACAGTATTCTTATAACTTATCACCCCCGTAGGGAGGTATGAGAAGAAAGATTTATATAGCTCACACGCGCGGAGAACAGTGATGAACGTTGAACAAGAGTTAGAAGACGTTGGGCTCACGAAAGGAGAAGCAAGAGTATACATTTCACTCGTCAAGAAAGGTCCCTCCACCGTCGGACCGATCGTGAAAGAATCAGGCGTTGCGTACTCGAAAATATATGAAGTTCTCCAACGATTAGAAAAAAAGGGACTCGCGACGAGCATAACGAAAGAGAAAACGAGAGTGTACAACGGTGCTCCACCTCATAGGATACGAGAATATCTCGAAGAAAAGAAAAGATTGGTAGAAGAACAAGAAACTCGTTTGAACACTCTCCTGCCAGAGATTGGACGACTGCAAAACAAAAAAAGCGAGGAGTTCGAAGCCGAAGTGTTCACTGGATGGAAAGGGGTACGAACAGCATTCGAACGATTCATCGACTTGTACGAGAAAGGACAATCATGCAAATTCTTTTATTTCTACGACGAGGAAACAGTGGAGCAGAGCGATGTTTTCTTCAAAAAACTCGCCCCGCAGTACCAAAAGAAAAAAGTGACGTTCAAAGGTATTGCCGAAGAGAAGTATAAACCATCGGGAGTAGCCAAATTCATAGGCAATATACAGATGAGGTTCACGAAGGTTCCCGTTCCCGCAAATATAGAAATTCTTGGAGAGCACATCCTCATCACGAGCTGGAAAAAGCCAACGGCGATCTATATCAAGAATAAAGATATTGCACGTCAATACGAGTCATACTTCGATCACGCGTGGAAACTCGCGAAGGGGTAACTCACAACCATTTCCCGATATCTCTTACCGCGTACGTTCTTGGTGCTTGTTTGTCGACGTCGAAACACTCAAGCAAGAATTGTTGTCCTTTGTGGTACTCTGTCTCTCCGAAGTACAATCTCATCGGAAGTATCTTTCTGATAGCAGTTTTCCCTTCCCAATTCGTGTAGACGACTTCTACAACTCCAAGAGTTTGAGGAGTGATCGCCCCTTCGGGAACGAGTTGCTCTAATGAGAGTGGAGGGATGAGGTCTCGAGAGGGAGGAGCAGGGTTTACTGGTTTCGTAGTTCTTTCTTGATCGGTCATAGTAATGAGGGGAGTGGCAGGAGTATTTAATACTTTTTCCTGAACGTTCTCCTCCTATCGCAAACCTTTAAAAACAATGTTTGTTCTGCGAGGAATAGAATGGTATCGACAGTGAAGCACTCAAAAATCAGCGTCATCATTCCTTCGTGGAACGAGGAAGGAAATATCAAGCCGATGTACGAGGCGTTGACGAGAACTCTTTCCGCACTTCCAAATTCGTACGAGATTATTTTCGTGAATGATGGTAGTTCTGATGGTACAGAAAATGCTATCAACACCATTGCGCGATTAGACAAGCACGTTATCCCTGTTCACTTTCAGCGAAACTTCAGGAAAGCTGCCGCGTATATGGCGGGGTTCAAGCACGCGACTGGCGATATTATAGTCACGATGGATGCTGACTTGCAGGATGACCCTGCAGAAATTCCGAGGTTTCTCGAAGCGTTGAAACAGTTTGACCTCGTTGTTGGGTGGAAGTACAACAGGAAAGACCCTTCTATAACGAAAAAAATACCATCAAAAATATTCAACCTGCTCAATCGGTGGTTGTTCGGGCTCACACTCCACGATTCAGATTGTGGATTCAGAGCTATGAAGGTTCACGTCGCGAAAGGACTCAACTTGTACGGTGACGTGTTCCGTTACATTCCCGCATTGGTGAAACGTCAAGGGTTTAGTGTCGGAGAAATAAAAGTACAACACCACGAACGACGATGGGGAAAAAGCAAGTATGGATTCAAACGACTTCTCACGGGGCCGTTCGACCTTCTGACGATCAAATTTATGACTGAGTATAATCAACGACCTCTTCACCTCTTCGGACTGGGAGGATTGTTCTTCTTCAGCATCGGGTTCATCGTCGGACTGTACTTATTATACGTGAAGTACGTCCGTGGAGACTTGCTTACTCCGAGAACTCCTTTGATGCTTTTCAGTATTCTCCTTATCGTTCTCGGTATTCAGCTTGTCGGTATTGGTCTTATTGGTGAGATGATAGCGTCTCAACAGAAAGACGAAAGGTTTATCATCAAGAAATAGTTTTCTTCTCTTACTATGACTACTGTGTATCTCGTCGAGGCGTTGAAATCGTTGCCGAGAGTTCTCACACAACTGAATAGGTCGCAACCTTCGTCAACGTTTGGCTGTTTTGATCGTGACTACTGGCATTATACAACAACTGATTTTCCTTCGATGAGAAAGCAGGAAGCTGTTCTCTCACTCGCGTACGCGTACGCTATTGACAATAAGGCGAATCTGTACGCGCACTCGCCACTACTGAAATCGTTTCTTGTTGCAGCTCTTGAGTATTGGGAGCGTCAGTCTGCTCGCGGTCTTGATGAGTGGTATCCTGGTGAGGATAGTTTTGTGTGCAACGCGTTTAATCTTTACGCGATTACGAAAACGTATCTTGTTCTCGACGAGAAACCTTCGGCGGAATCGTTGAAGAGAATAGTGAGCATTGCAGAAAAACTATTGATTGCTGAGGAGAAGAGGGTTCAGAACCAGTTCAGTGCTGTTCCTATTGGTTTGTGGAATGTGTACTTGCTCACTGGCGATAAGAGGTTTAAGGATGCTTCGAGAGAGAAAGTGAGATTGCTCGCAAAACTTCAGCATGATGATGGTTGGTTTTTGGAGTATGGTGGTGCTGACATCGGATACCTCTCTCTCGCCGTTCACTACCTCGCTCAGTATTATGTTGCGTCGAAGGATGATGTCGCGAAAACGATTGTCGAGAAGGCGTGTGATTTCCTCGTGTTCTTTTTGCATCCTGATGGTTCGACTGGTGGAGAGTATGGTAGTAGGAATACTGATTATTTGATTCCTTCCGGTTTTGAGTTGCTCGCAAAAGAGTGTCCGAAAGAACTTCCTTCAGCGTCGATGATTGCGTCGTTCGTCAGAGAAGGGTTGCAGAAACATTCATTGCCTGGTCCTGCGGAGCTTGATGACCGTTACTTGTTGTACACGTTGTCAACCTATTTCGAGGCTCACATCGCTGCTGGGCAGTTGCACAGCGTGAAACTTCCTCCGTTTGCTAAACCGTTCACTAAAACATTCACTGACCTCGGCATCACGGTTCACAACTCGAAGCATCACTACTTCGTATGCAACGAGAAGAAGGGAGGTTCGTTCCAATTGATCACTCAGAGAGAGCACGTGTTCGATTCTGGAGTCGTTGCAGTCGTCGATGGTGTGACGTTGACGAGCGGAGTTCTTCATATTCCTGCTGTTTCTCGTTCTGATGGAATGGTCGTCATCAAAGGTACTCTTTCTCCGTTGCCTGACAGGAGTCTTTCGACATCGTCGCTTCTCGTATTACGTATGGCGAGTCCTTTGTTGAAGAGGAGTGCTGGGTTGCGGTCGTTACTGAAGGCGAAGCTTCGTGACAAGCTTATCACTCCGAAATCTTCTTCGAGTTCAGAATATGAGAGGGTTATATTGTTGAGTGATTCAATGGTGACTGTTACGGATACTGTTCGGTCATCGACTCCTATTGAGTCGTTTAGTGTTGAACAAAAATTCTCGACTATTTCTGTTCCATCATCTCGACTCTTTACGAAAGCTCAACTCTCGGCAAGTGCTGGTAGAATGTATCATCCTCGCACGAGAGAGTTCACGTTTACGAGACAATACGGAAAGAAGAGGGAGGAAGGGTAGTGTTTGTTCTTTGTAGTTTTGAACGTATTCATCGTTTTTCAAGAATTCATCTTTTTTTCGAAACCTTTATATATCACTTTTGAATAATGTTATTCTATAATGGATAATGAGTTTAAAGTGCTGAATTATTTAGGAAAGCAGAAGGGTGCATCGTTCACGATGCTTTCACTGAGTAAATTCGCGAACATTCCGTATGCGACGTTGTACAGAGTTCTCAAAGGGATGGGGAGCTTGGTAACAGTGTTGCCTGTTGGAAAATCAAAAGTAGTATCACTTAATGAAAAAAATCCTGTGATGTGTTCGTATCTTTCTGTGAGTTCTTCTGAGGAAGCGATGGAGTTTCTTAAAAAAAAGCCGATGTTTCAAAAAATAGTTTCAGAACTTCCCACGAATGATGTCGTTCTGCTCTTCGGTAGTTACGCCAAGGGTAAAGAGAGGGAGTCTTCAGACATTGATATTCTCGTCATTAACAAGAAAGGAGTACTGTCTCTTTCGTTCTCAAAATATGAAACGTTGTTTAAGAAGAAAATCAATCCTCTGTTTGTAACGCATAAGGAGTTTTCAAGAATGTTGAAAGAGGAAGTAGAGAACGTGGGAAAGCAAGTGTTGAAAAACCACATCGTTCTCAATAATCCTCAACAGTTTTGGGAGTGTGTCTTGAATGGATGATTACGAGAAAGAGTTTCGAGAATGTGTTCGATTGAAGAGGATAACGAAAGCGACTGGAACGTTCAAAGTGCGTTTGTTTCTCGACAAGGGAGAAAACAGTCTTTTCATAGCGAAATCGATGAAGAATAAGATTCCTACAAAAGATGAGCCTCCAAAACAGTACTGGAATTACTGGGCGATAACTATCTCGTACTATTCTATGTTGTACTGTGCAAAATCACTCATTCTGACGAAAGGGTATGAAGTCCACGACCACGATGCTGCGCAGATCGCTCTCGGATATCTTTGTGTTCCTTTACAAATAGAAAAGGAAGATTTTGAACTTCTCGGAGAGTCGTACAAAATATTTGAGGATGAGTACGTCAAATACTTTGAAGATGCAAAAAGAGAGAGCCATATTGCGAGATACTCTGCGATTCAAACGTACACGGAACGACGACTTGAAGAAATCTATGAAAACGCGAGAACGTTCGTAAGCAAGAGCCTGCTCATACTTCAGAGTGAACTGTGAAGCAACAATACGGAAAGAAGAGGGAGGAAGTTTGAGGAGTGAGTGATTACTGTTCAGTATTTATTCTCGCTTTGAGTATTGTTACGTCTTTGACTGGCCTGTCTGCGTTTCCTGTTTCGACGTTTGCGATCGCGTCTATGACGTTCATTCCTTCGATGACGTCTCCGAAGACTGGGTGTTTTCCGTCGAGGAAGTTGTTGTTTGCGAGGTTGATGAAGAATTGGCTGCTTCCCGTGTTCGGTCCAGCGTTCGCCATTGCTATTGTTCCTTTGTTGTTTTTTTGTTCTCCTTTGAACTCGTCTTTTATTTGTGGTATTGTTCTGTCGCCGTATCCTGTGCCTGTAGGGTCTCCTCCTTGAATCATGAAGTTTGGAATGATTCTGTGAAAGATGGTGTTGTCGTATGTTCCTTTCTTGACGAGTCCTGCGAAATTGTTCGTCGTGATTGGCATATCTTGTCGTAGTTTGATCGTGATAGTTCCGTAGTTCGTTTCGAGCGCGACGATTGTTGATGAGTTCGTGTTATTTCCTTGAGATTCTTGTATAGTGCTTGTTTTCATGGTTGTAGTTGTTGTCGTTTGACATCCTCCGATGAGTGTTAAGATTACGATGATCATTATTATAGGTATTGTTTTTTTGTACGTGGAAAGCACCATAAGGTCAAAATCCCCTATGTCTCGACGCTGGCACGTTACGGGGTGCAGGACTATCGTCCTTATCTCGCACTCGCTGTGCTCCT
>CAYHWM010000050.1:0-8266 GCA_964359925.1 uncultured Methanosarcinales archaeon | reverse complement strand
ACTGGTCATTTATGATAACGGAACATCACCTCAAAATATTTGAAGTCTTCGCGAAGAACCCTTACGCAGAGCACACTCGCAAAGAAATTAAGAAGGAAGCGAGAGAAAAGTCGAACAACACATTGGCTCTCGTCATCAACCGTTTAAAGAAAGAAGACGTGCTCAGAGAAAGAATCATCGGAAGGTCAGGTATTCTCACTCTCAATCTGAAGAATGATTTGACATACACATACATTATGTTCTGCAACAACAACATACTGCACTCAGGTGCAAAACTATCTTTCCAAAGAATACAAGAAGAACTGAAAGACGTGACACCTTTCTACTCGCTCGTCATTTTTGGCTCGTACGCGAAAAGAGAACAGAAGAAAACGTCCGATTTAGATGTAGCAATATTTTTTGATGATGAACAACAAAGAAAGAACATCATCGCATCAATCAATACTGCAAAACTCAAATCACCACTTGAGATGGACGTTCACGTAATCACAAAGAAAGAAATGATAGAAATGCTCACCAACAAAGAAGAAAACCTCGGAAAACAAATAGCGAGAAAACATCTCACGGTACAAAACCATCAAATATTCTATGACATTATACAGGAGGGAATGAACCATGGATTTCATCCATAAGATCTACCTCACAAGAGCACAAAACGAACTCAACTTGGCACAGATGTGATATCGGCGGTTAGTATTTAATAGAAATTTGTAACCGCCAATAGATATAATAGGGTTCTCCCATTAAAAACTTAGTGCCCCTATTATACTTCTCAGAATAAGCAACGACCACCAACATTTAAATAACCAACAACGACGAACAACACGATGCCACTCCCACAACTCAAGAAACTCTCCGACACACTCTGGGAGCTCCCCTCAACGTTCAAGAAAGGAATGAACGTTCCAGCACACTTCTACGCTACAGAACCACTCATCAAGACGATGGACGAAGCAGTATTCCAACAAGCAGCAAACGTAGCATGCCTCCCAGGAATACAGAAAGCATCACTGTGCATGGCGGACGGACACTCAGGATACGGATTCCCCGTCGGAGGAGTTGCGGCGTTCGACCCAGAAGACAACGGAATTATTTCTCCAGGGGGAGTCGGGTTCGATGTAAATTGCGGAATGAGACTCTTAACTACAAACCTCACCGTCGACGAAGTCAAACCAAGAATAAAAGACATCGTCAACGAACTGTTCAAAAGAGTACCAACGGGAGTAGGATGCAAAGGAAAAATAGCACTCACTCAAAGAACGATGAGAGAAGTCCTCCAAGGAGGAGCACGATGGGCGGTCGAGAATGGGTACGGATGGGAGAAAGACTTACACTCCATAGAAGACGACGGAGTCCTCGAAGGAGCGAACGAGAAAGAAGTATCGGCAAAAGCAGCAGGAAGAGGGATGAACCAGTTAGGAACACTCGGCTCAGGCAATCACTACCTCGAAGTACAACTCGTCACCCCAGAAAACATCGTGAGGAAAACGATGGCGAAAAAGTTCGGCATCAAACAAGACCACGTCGTCCTCATGCTTCACTGTGGGTCCAGAGGAACAGGACACCAAATATGTAGCGAGTACACCACAAGATTCTTGACTACTCATAAAAAACTCAACGACTCACTACCCGATAAAGAATTAGCGAGTGCACCCTTCCACTCCAAAGAAGGACAAGCATACTACAGTGCGATGAAGTGTGCCGCAAATTTTGCACTCGCAAACAGACAAGTCATCACACACCGCATCAGAGAAACACTCTCTAAAGTATTCAAAGAAGACGCCGAATCACTCGGCATTGAAACAGTGTATGACGTCTCCCACAACCTTGCAAAACTCGAACCGTGCATCCTCCAAAAAAAAATACGCGAACTCGTCGTACACCGAAAAGGAGCAACGAGAAGCTACGGACCAGGACATCCAGCACTCCACAAGAAATTCCAAGACACGGGACAACCAGTCATCGTCGGAGGAAGCATGGAAACAGGAAGCTACCTGCTTGTAGGAACGAAACACGCAGAAGAAGAAACATTCGGAAGCACGCTCCACGGCTCGGGAAGAACGATGAGCAGAACACAAGCAAGAAATACAATCAACGGCTCAGAACTACAACAACAACTCCTCGCAAAAGGAATATACGTGAAAACAAACTCTCTCACAGGACTCGCAGAAGAAGCAGGAAGCGCGTACAAAGACATCAACACCGTCGTAGACGCGATGGAGTTAGCAAATATTTCATTGAAAGTGTGCAGGTTAATCCCTCTCGGAAATATAAAAGGAGTCAGTAAACTTAACTTCTTGCTTGTACTTTCTGTCGTATTTGTTCTCGGAATGATTGCACTACTGATTTGACATCATCCCAATAAATGAGGTGTCTTGAATATGTACGAAACAAAAGATCTTTCTTTTTTATTTTCTCTTCATGACGAAGAGGAATAATTCGAAGCAAACGAATGACTTCTTCTTTTCGACATATGTCAAAAGCATAGTAATCGTGATTATACGTTAACGTTACACCATCAAGAACTCGTGTTTCTCCAGCAGTCGCGTTCTTAAAAAACGAACAAGAAATCCCCATTTCTTGCAGGCAAGAGATGATTTCCTTTAAAAGAACCCCATCCTCGCCACAAAGTCGAATGATATACTGAAAATACTTTCCCGACTTTCTCAATATGATACTCCCATCAGCATCCACAAATCCTGCAAGAAATGAAAGGAAATTTCTTTTTACCAACTCCGGAAGACTTGATCCTTGCAGGTATAAAAAACTAAAACTCTCACTATCAACATCGATACTCACTCTCCACGATCTTGATTTTTCAATATATCTGCAATACACGTGTCCATATCGCTCAAAAATAGACTTGAACAAATCAACGAATGTTTCGTGAGTAGTGTGAGTTACCAATCGCAAAGTTACACTTGACTTTTTATGCACATGAACATCACCAAGAACAAAACCGTACATATACGCCCTCTCTTCAACACGAGTAGTGCAGGGAGTTTTCTCGAACTTCAGATTAGCAAGTTGAAT
Source organism: uncultured Methanosarcinales archaeon (assembly GCA_964359925.1). Classification (GTDB taxonomy): domain Archaea; phylum Nanobdellota; class Nanobdellia; order Woesearchaeales; family ARS49; genus JACQMS01. The sequence goes on along the minus strand of CAYHWM010000050.1, from coordinate 5,233 downwards.
TGATTCAAGACTGCTTAACAATCGAGTTCCCTCTTCGATAAGCAGTTTACGGATATACTTCCTATCAAGAGTGTATTTCCTTGATAACAAACGAACAGACCCTGTTTTTTCATACTCTTTTCGCAAAAACGCTCCATCAATCAGAAGTTTTTTGTTCACAAAGAAACAGTATCAAAAGTATTTATAAGCTCCACGGCGACTTGTCCAGTGGAAAAATGACCAGTGGAAGAAGAATACTCTTCACTGCCTCCCCCCTACGCACATTGGCACCATCTCCAACCATTCTCTTCCACTACACAAAACTTTTTATACGTCACAATCAGGTAAAGAAGCATGCCCCGTCAGAGCAGGATGAACAAAGTAACAAGAGCACTACCTTCGAAAGTAAGAATGATTCACTACGTCAAGCCACGAGTAGAAAGACTCGTCTACCTCAAAAAACTCCTTGATGACTTGGAAGAAGTAGAAGTGTATGCCGAAGATATTTTCACAGACATCGTCAACCCTACAAAGTTCCAAAGAGAATTTCACAAGAGAGCATACGAATTCTACACGCTCATCAACGACTTAGAAGAACGAGGAATCATCGTACAAGACTTAGAAGAAGGGCTTATAGAAATTCCAGTTCATATGAGTGGGAAACATCAGTACTTGCCGTGGAGTTTAAATGAGCATAACGGCAGAGAACCACTATGAACTTTACAACACTACGATTCGCAAGTCCCGGAATGCCCTCGACGACGAAAGGAGGAACGATAGAAGGAGTAGCAGAAAATGCACGTATAGGACTCCACGCGATGGAATTAGAATTCGTGCACAGCGTCAATATTTCCAAAGATAAAACGGTACTCGTCAAAGAAGCAATGACAAAACACGACGTCACACTCACGTGCCACGCGCCATACTACATCAACCTGAATGCTATCGAAAAGAAAAAACTCGAAGCGAGCAAACAACGACTCCTGAACGCGGCACTCGTTGCCGACGCTTGCGGAGCGTGGAGCATCACGTTCCACCCAGCATACTACCTCGGAATGCCACCAGACACAGTACACTCCAACACCAGAAAAGCACTCGCAGAGATTCAAGAAGAACTCAAACAGAACGGAGCGACGATACGACTCTCACCAGAAACGACAGGAAAACCATCACAATACGGAGACATCAACGAACTCCTCACGTTGTCTCACGAACTCGGCATCGCTCCGTGCATCGACTTTTCTCATCTTCACGCACGAAGCAACGGAAAATGGAACACGACAGAAGAATTCAAAACCATCCTCTCCACCGTCGAAGAAAAACTGGGAAAGAACGCACTCAAACAACTCCACTGCCACATTTCAGGAATAGCATACTCTGCAAAAGGAGAACAACACCACTTAAACCTCGAAGAATCGGATATGAAATACGAAGAACTCTTGAACGTATGCAAAGACTTTAAAGTAGCTGGAACTATCGTTTCAGAAAGTCCTAACCGAGAAGAAGACGCATTCCTTCTGAAACGGTTATGGGAAAAAAGGTGAACACGAATGAACCAAATACCACGATTCTCAACAACGAAAGCAACAACAGACATCACCGTACAATTTACGAAAACAACAGAAAAGAAATCAGGATTCGCCGGAGGAGTAGGAGAGTTTTACTGGGCCGACGAGAAAACACTCCGTGCAGGACTCGGAGACAAACCAACAGGAGAAACATACAGAAGAACAGCAGGAACCGCACTCGCACTCATCAGAAAAAAAGAACCGACAACCGCAACGTTCACGAACTGCAAAGGGTTCACTAACGAGGTAACTGAAGGAATACTCCTCGCATCATACTCGTTCGACAAGTACAAAGAAAAAAAGAATCACGTGATAACGACAATACACCTCCCTGAAGCAACAGGTACCAACTTTGACGATCTTACAACGCTGTTCGAAGCAGTCAACTACGCTCGAGACATCGAAAACGAGAACAGCAACATTATCACACCAACATTCCTCATCAATGAAGCAAAAAAGATAGCGAAAGAAACAGGACTCAAGTGCACCATTCTTGGAAAGAAAGAACTCGAAGAAGAACACTTAGGATTGATACTCGGAGTCGGACAAGGAGGAGAACACGAACCAGCACTCATCATCCTCGAACACGGAAGTGACAAAGAAGGAGCACCCATCGCGCTCGTCGGTAAAGGAGTATGCTACGACACGGGAGGACTCAACATCAAACTTCAATCAATGCAAGATATGAGGTACGATATGTGTGGAGCTGCGACCGTTCTCGCATTACTAAAACTCTCGGCAGAAAAAAAACTACACCACCACGTCATAGGAGTCATACCAACAGCAGAAAACCTCGTCGACGCGAAAAGCTACCGACCGGGAGACATTTACACAGCTTGCAACGGTGTCACCGTAGAAATAGCAAACACTGACGCCGAAGGAAGACTACTTCTTGGAGACGCGATCGCATACGCGGTCAAAAAACACAAGCCAACACAAATAGTTACGATCGCAACACTCACGGGAGCAGTCCTTGGAGCACTCGGAGACTACATCGCAGGAGCCATCAGCACAGACGACAAACCATACAACGAAGTCTTCAACGCCGGCGAGACGACAGGAGAAAAAGTATGGAGATTCCCCATCAACAAAGACTACACCGACGAAATGAAAGGTGACAGAAGCACCATCAAGAATTTAGGGTACAACGACGGAAAGTACGCAGGAACGATCACCGGAGCAGCATTCCTGACATACTTCACGAACAAAACACCACTCCTCCACCTCGACACGGCAGGACTCTCATGGATGACAAAACCACGATGGTACTATGAGAAGGGGGCTACGGGATTTGGGATACGACTCTTATGGAAATGGATGAGGAAGAAAAAGTGAGCACGTTTACCAACAAAACAGGACTCCAAGTTCTGGAGCGTATTCAGAAACTACAAACAAGCTATGGAAAGAACAACCTCTCAACAATGATCTGGAATGACATACCAGGATCAACCATACAACAAATAAAAGACATCCTCTCCATGCTCACCGAACAAGAATACCTCCAAGAGGTAAACGTTGGAACACGTTTTGCGATGATCGTACTCATCGTGACAGAGAAAGGAAGAACAGCAATAAAGAACAAAGAAGAAATACCTCTCGACTACCAAAAATTCTACACCTCATTCAAGCCAGCAACAAGTATAGGAATCATCAACAAAGATATTGCTGAAGAATTTTATGAAACGAAAAAGAAAATTCTCGAACTACAAAAAAGGGAGGAAGAACTAAAAACAACAATAAAAAAAGCCATGACTGAAAAGAACGTCGGAGAACTACACTACGACTTTATGGATTTGTATTGCAAACGAGTGGAAAGAATACTCTACCCGAAAGAAAAGATTGAGAAGTTCGTTCCACAAAGCATTCTTCAAACCATAAGAACAGTACAGGAAACTATCGTGCTGACAACCAAACTCAAAGAGAACAACCAAACGAAAACGGACGATACCCCGAAAGAAGAAACATCACAGTGAACACGATTCCTCAGGATCACACCACACACCCGTTCTCTCATCTCGAAGATACGGCGTACCAGCATAGTACGAAAACCCATTCGTAGCGATTGCACGAACACCCTCAACACAACGGTCAACGTCCTCAGGAGTATTGTATATGGACAGACTTGCTCTCACGAGGGAAGGAATGTTTCTTGTGACACCACCAGCCACCCTCTGAGCAATATGCTCATCAACATTTCTTGAAATACCGAAAACGTTTCTGACGAATTCAAAAACGCAAAAGTTCCCCGCACGAACACCAACAGCATACTCCCGAGAAAGAATCTCAGCGACAAGCGATGCAGACACGCCTTCCACATCGAAAGGAAATACAGAACGTTTCCCATCACGAACAAACAAACGAATATCCGGAATTGACTGCATACCTGCAAACAGTCGTTCCCCGAGAGCGTGCTCGTATGCACGAACTTTGTCCATCCCTATCACAGTATACAAAATAGTCATCGCTTCCGCCATCGCTACCGCTCCAACAAAATTAGGAGTTCCAGACTCATGATCGTGAACAGTGTGACGTCGAACAATATTCAAATCCTTCGTAATATACGCCATACTACCACCACCGACTTGATACGGCTTGACACTATCAAAAAAATCCTTCGGACCGACGAGAGCACCAGCACCAAAAGGAGCATACAGTTTATGACCCGAAAACGCTATGAAATCAAGATCAACAGGTTCTTGCTCTCGTTCCTCAACCATCAACACTCGCTCATGCTGAACCAACTGGCACGCATCAACAAGGATCATCGCTCCATTCTTGTGAGCAATCGTTGCCAGTGCTGAAAGCGGAGGTTTGAACCCAGTAACGTTCGATGATCCTGTCACGGCAAGAAGTTTGATGCCTCCCTTCTTTTTTTGCTTATCAAATGACTGAGAAACTTCGTTCACAACATCGTCAGCCCTGCCCATTCGAGACTCAGTCATTCGGTACTGAACAACTTTGTTTCCTGCACTTATCCACGGAGCAAGATTTGCAGAGTGTTCAATGTCAGATACTAAAACGGCTCCCGACTGTTGAGCAAAACAATGAGCAGCCATACTTATTGCATCGGTCGTATTCTTCGTGAAGATAACGTACGCATCATCGGGAGCGTTGACAAGCAGTCGTATTGTTTCTCTTGCTTGCTCATACCTCTCCGTTGATACTTTCGAGTGCGATCCTGCGCTTCTATGAACACTCCCATACTCTTGAAAAGAATTAACAACAGTTTCGAGAACCTTCTTGAAAGGTTTTGTCGTCGCGGCGTTATCCAGATTCACGTACCTGAGGTTTTCACCAGAACGAACGGTTTGCACCGCAGAAAGATGATCCTCACAAAAAAGAGGTTTGAGATTCTCCTCCCAATACTGCTGAAGATGAGCTATTGCCATGTTGTTGTTCTCCCACATCACCACAACACCCATCTGTATTCTCCAGAATATATGAACATTTGTTATAAATATGTTTATAACAAAAGAACATTTAAATACCAAGACCGAAAGACAACACCTCCATGCTCATCGAAGAACTCGTAGAATACGGACTCTCCAAGAATGAGGCAACGCTCTACCTCGCACTCCTTGATATCGGATCGACGACAACGGGACCACTCATCAAGAAAACAGGAATGTACAGAGTCATCGTGTATGACACTCTTGAGAAGCTTATACGAAAAGGACTCGTCAATT
>CAYHWM010000049.1:0-8278 GCA_964359925.1 uncultured Methanosarcinales archaeon | reverse complement strand
TTAAGTGCTTCAGGAGTAACAACTGGTTTATTCTCAGCAGTAGGAGGAGCGCCAGCAGGTTTCTCAGCAGCACCAGCATTAGCCGCAGGAGCAGTATCAACAGGAGGAGGAGTAGCACCAGAAGTAGGAACTTTTGGAGGTGCGATGACTATTTTTCCGAGTTCTACTCTCGTAGTTACTGTAGGATTAGCATTCTTGTCTTTATCGAATTTCGCTTTAATGCTGCCAAGAGCGTCACCAAACCCACTATCTTGAGCAATGGTGTCAATAGTTCTTCCGCCGATAGTAAGAGTTTTATCGCCGACAACTGTCACAGCATTAGAAGAATCAAGCTTGACGGTCGCGACAGTTTTATCCCCCCAACCCTTGAACACGTTCCAAGGAGGCCACGCGTCAACCTCAACATTCTCCTTCACTTCAAACGTTACACCGTCCTTCGTCGTGAAAAACAAGTCATTACCAGTAGCACTCTTCGCAACAACTCCACCAGCAAGTATTGCGACACCATCAGCGACACCACCACGAGAAACGAAAGAAACAGGTTTCGATTCGCCAGCGGGAGACGTGGTAGACGCCACAGGAGTTGGACTCGCTGGCGCAGAAGGGTCCACCGCTTTTTTCTCAGGACTAAGAACTGTTGACACAGGAGTCGTCGTTAAAACAATACTCGCCTCAGAAGCTTGACCTACATCGCCACCAAAATGTTCCAACATGTCAGCTATCTGGTTGAGAGCGTTATCTTTAGGATTTACAGGAACGTCAGTTCCGAAGATATCTTTGTATGTTGATGGAGTATCATAATAGCCATCATCTCCTATCTCGGGCGAATCAATAACTCCATCATTCATTATTGCGAACTTTCCAGGACTTCCAACTGTTGGCTTGACATACTTATTCGTCACAGTCTTCTCACCGTCAGAAGCAACCTTCACTATGTACGTTTTACCATTCTTCTCAACGAACTCGATGGAAGGAGTCTTGGGAGTCTTTGGCAGACTCTCGGAAGGTGTAGTAGCGGCAGGAGTGACTTCGCCAGCAGAACTTGAAGATTTAGAAGACCGCGCATCAGTTATTTTCTTTGTATATCCCGCAAGAAGTGCTTCTTGTTCAGGCGTCAATCTTGATGCGCCGGAAGAAGATCCTGTTTCCGGATTCGAGTTAGATGGCGGTAATGCTCCACTTGACGGCTCTTCAGTAATAGCTCCTTCTGTTGGTTGAGAAAGGGTATCAGAAGCAACAGCACGTTCAGAAGTAGTAACTAGTTCAGGTCCTTTCACGAGCACTGCGTTGAGGACGAGTGAAGGAGTAGGACTCGCTCCGCTCTTCGAAGCTGCCAACAAGTCAGTTTTTACTTTCGTAAGCGATTGTTTCAAAGAATCACTCGCGGTCAAGTCAGAAACTTTCAACCCTCCAGTAATAGGATTGCCTATAATTGTATTCAACCCATCGGTCGAAGATTTTACTTGAACTGCGCCACTCGAGTCAATCGTTACCTTTCCGAGAATAGGATCAGCACTCGTGAACCACGAAAGAGGATTCCAAGAAGCTCTCACGTCCTCACGAACTTCAAACGTTACACCATCAGTCGTGTACAAGTACAACTCGTTACCATTCGCGCTCTTAACTGGCTTTCCATCAACGACGATGTTCACACCGTCAGAAGGAGAACCTCTATTAGTGAAAGAAATGTCGGGAGTCTGAGAAGTTGAAGAACTCTTAGTAGGAGTGACGGGTGCGGGAGGAGTTTCTGAAGGGTTCTTAGCGGGAGACGTGTCAGGAGTTATTTGTTCTTTCGTTCCCGAAACATCTCCTGGAATCCCTCCAGTATCCATCTTGTTAATGTTAAGAGAATTTGTGCTGATTTCTTTCTGTCCAGTAATATCTCCGCTCACTAGTGATTCGGATGATAACTGAGCTCTTGCTATTTCTTCAGATGAAGCATCAGTTGCTACAAGTGTTGAAAATGTATCGTAAAGATTTCTTGCAGAGTCTCTTTCTCGTACTGAGAGTTTGTCGTTAAACTGTTCTTCTCCTAACTTTTCTTGGATCGCTATTAGCTCAGCACTCGTAAGATCGTTCCTTTTTCTGTTGAGAACTGTCCTTGCTTTCTCGAGAGTTGTAGTTATGTCTGTCGAAGCAATTACTGCCGCCACAGGTTCAGAGAATGCCTCACTCGTACTCTGTTGAACGGTTGCAGTCGCCGTTCTCGTCGCGAGAATGTCAGTTGGAGAAGGTTGAGGGGAAGGTTGAGGAGTTGGAATTACTTGTTCTTTCGTATCAGTGAATGATTGATAACTTTTCACAAGACTTTTTCCCAACGCGTCTTTAACATCAGCAGTTGGAAAAATACCTTCGAACTCTGCGGAAGGAGCACTCGCGAACGTTCCGTGAATACCATCTGCAGTAGAACCATCAACTTGAACCGTCGTCGCTAAGGAGTCATACCAGAAATTATCTTTATAAATGCTCAAGTATGCTGTCCCGAGAGAAGCTCTCGTCTCAGCAACACCAACACCTGCCGAATTAACACTCGAGGCATAATACCCTGTTGGGTTCCCATTGATGAGTATGGGTCTTTTCTCATAAGGAGTAACAGGGTTCCACACTTTCTCAGGAGCACCAATACTCACCGTATCGCCTTCTTTCGCTACGAGAGCGAACGCTTGCACTGCTAAGAGAGCAAAGACTATCACGCTCACGAACAACACTCCCGACAGTTTCCTCAACTTGTTAACGTTTTGAATTGTTCCCTCACCTTTTCAATATCACAAGAGCTTTCTTGTGGTTTTAAAGAGTTCGTAAATTCTTTTAATGATGACTTTTGTTCTCCAACAGTTTGCGCCTCGAGGAACAGTTTTGCTCCTGAACAAGTGAGTCGTAACCAGTTCCATCCTGGAGCTTTCATCGCGGATTTAGAACACGCAAACTGGCACGCTCCCGATACTGCGAACTGTGCAGCTTTTGGCCCTGGCTGGTAGAACCACTTTTGAATTTCGGCAACATACTCGTCAAAAATTCTCATATTGAGCAGGGTGTACGCTTCACCTATCACCATCTTGCACGCAGCAAAATTCTTAGCGTTCGTGCACACGCTCGATGGCTGATTCTTCTTAGGAACGTCTTCGACCAAGCACTTCGCATACTCGCACTGAATCATCGATAACTTGTTCAAGTTGTACACGACACCGCCGATGCACGGTTTAGCAATACTGAGAAGGAGAGAATTCTTAGTGTCCGCCTCCGCGTCGTACTTTATGTCGGGACGAGTGGGATCTTGTTGCTTTGATGGAAGAACTTTTTCAATAGTTTTTCCAGCAGCGTTTGTAAATGCTGTGAATTTGTTTGCTATATCACCAATCGCATTATCACCTAACCAGCTCGTATCTAACTGAGGATTTCCGTTAGCATCTAACTTAGGACTACCATCAGAATTTTTCTTCGTTTGAGGAGTTCCTCTGCACGTGACTTGAGCACACATCTTGTCAATGAAGCTGGAAGTTTTATCAGCCCATCCTCCCTTCTTTGGAGTGAGTTTCGCATCGAATCCCTTGTTTGTTTGTTCAACCCCTTTAGTATCAGTAAAAGTTCCGAAAGCAAGCTGTTCCAAAGCAGTAGATGACGCTGAAGTCCCAGGGCACAAACCATAATCATACACGCTGTCGAGAGCACCATCATCAACAGGGAAAATCAAATCACCAATACCTCCTACCACCCCAGTAGCGGTTTCCAGAGTATTCTTTATAGTCGTAAAGCTCGACCTCAAATTACAAATTTGCGCCGCGTAATCGATCCATTTCTGCGCCTCGCCAACCCACTTATCCAACGTTTCAGCATTATCAATAGCTTTGTCCATCCTATTATAATATCTCGCATACTGATTACCAAGAGGACTGTTACCGAACGACAACGTCATCGTGACGTTTTCTATTTCGGGAGTCGTCGTGATAGACACTTTACCACTCTCATTCACCATCGTCGTAATAGCTATCGGGCACGTTATATTCAGTTGAGCAGCGTTGAAGTTTCCAGTATTATCACTATCAATCTTGAACGACAATACAGGATCAGGAGATTGAGTAACACCATTCAGCACAGTAATCTTATCAGCGACAGTATCAGAAAAACCAGAACATTTCAATTCATAATCCGTAGCCATCGAAATAGTTGAAGGCGACACTACACCAGAAGTCCTGCTTACCGTATTCCGAGCGAGAGCAACCCTGCACCGTACAGGATAATCTTGAATCGACGCCGAGAAACGATCAATAACGGAAGGAGTACACGTGACGGAAGAAACAGTCCAATAATTCTTAGCCTGAGCAATACCAGAAACACCAATTTGCACTTCTTTACTTACAACATTACCAGCATTGTCAGAAAACGTGAAGTACAATTTTCCATTGATGGGAGTTTTCACCGAATCTTGAACAGTCTCTATAAACGTGCAAGACTTCACGCCAGCAACACCATCACCAACATCCTGACACTCAGGATCGACGAGGTCTTGAACTCCGAACAACGAAAAGTTACCCTTCGCATTAGTAAACTTCGACGCGTTCCACATGATACGAACCTGACTACCCACCACGAGCTCACGCTCGAGTACGGGAAGATTATCAGAACTCAAATACTCCACAACAGCAGGAGAAACCACATCAGGACCACTCGTTATGACAGTAATAGGGTAACTCGCCGCAGGCGAAACAACATAATTACTCAAAGAATCCCTCGAAGCAGTACTCACATCAATACTCTTCGCAATACGCTTTGACGCATCAACAAAAGAAACATTCTCCCACGTACACGTCCACACAGAACCCTGAGGAACACACGACGAAGCAGAAAGAGAACTATCACGAATACGAATAATAGCATCCGCAGCTATTTGCGAACCACTCTTGTCCAACTCTTTCAACCCTCTCATTCCAGTAGCCTCAGTAAAATCAATACTGAAAGAATCCTTCGCTCGGAACACCGTCTTAGAAATCGGCCCAGGAAGCGGACCATCACGGTCAACAACGAGAGAACAAGGAAAATCTCGACGAGCAACATTATCTGACTGGTCAACAGCAGTGACTGAAAACGTACAATTGTTCGCTGCGAGAGGGCTAACAGCCACTGATTGAAGCACTGACTTATTACCCCGCGAAGGAGGAGAAAGTAGCGTGATAGTTTCACTCCCTTTCGACAATCCTTGAGTAAGAGCCCCGAACGACACCGTTATCGACTTCGTATCATTACCAAGAACAGAACCCCTTATGAACGCCGCAGTAGTACTACCACCACCAAGAGTGTTCAAAGAAACAGTATAAGGAGGAACATTCTGAACGAGCCTAAACTCCTCAATGATAGGAGCAGTATTATCAATAATCAAAGACTCACTGCACTTCGACTTACCGACGAGCCCGAGAACGTCAGTACCAAAAGCACACACCTTCATCGACCCATCAGCAATAGCAGTCATCTGCAACGTACGCTCGAGAACGCACTCCCCCACAAGACCACCCATTTCAGAACGAGGATCATTATTCAACTCGTCAATCAAAGGACCATCAGCAGAATCCCTCCGGAACGTTACGTGATCAATATCAGAACACTTCGCACCCGAATCAGTAACCTTCACGCTCACGTTCACTTTCGAACCATCCTTCTTCAACACGGGAGCGTCCAACGTCGGAGCAGTAAAATCAACAGACAATCTGAGAGGCTCAGACTTCCAAGCCCTACTCGCATCACCATCACGGAACAAGTTTACAGGAATAGTAATATCAGAACGAACACCCTTCAACTTCAACAAAAACTCACAAGAGTACGCATCAGTTCCAGCAGGAGCGCACGTGACAGGAACAAGCCTCGAACCACTCGTATACTGCACCTGACCAGCGTCGAGCGACGGGTCTTCCGCAGCAGTCATATTCACTCGAACAGTCACCGTCACGTTATCATACGACGAAGCAACACCAGAAATACCTGCCTGACCAACACCGGTAACATTCAAAGAAACAGCAGTAACGGAGTACAAGAGAAGAACTGCGAGAACTCCGACGAGCAACAATTTCACATTCCACATTCCCACATTCCACATTTTCATATTCCATATTCTCATATTCGACTCAGTTCTCACCACGACCTCACCACCGTATACGCGAACACTTCAGGATACAAATCAACATACTCGCCAATACTCGACGCTTCACCAAGATCCTCAATCACGCAATTCTTCACCTTGCACGCCTGACCCAAATCAAGATAAGGAATCTTCAAATTCAAAAACGTCTTCTTCGACGAAGCGGACAAGTCACCAACACTCAACGTGACATTAAAAGAAGCCTTGCCGAGAAGGAGAGAACCGCAATAACTCTTACCAGCACCACCACCCTGACCACAAGCAATAGTTTCTTTATTCTTCACCTTATCATCAAGATCCTTCTTGTCGGCATCGTTCGACACCACATACCTAAACGTTTGAGCAGTCTCAGGAACCATCCTCCACTCACCACAATCCTCACCAGTAACAGAATCCCACATATCAGAAGGACCATAACAACGCTTTTGAGGAAGAATAGTAATGGCATCCTTAGGCCTCTTAATAATGTACACCTCAGTCTTATACTTTCCAGGAACGAGCTGAACAACACCATTATTCCTCCACCGAGGAGCAGAAGAAATATCGCCAGTAGGATAATCAATCATAGCAGTCAACGGTTCCTCACCACGAGCAGTCACCTTCTCCAACGTGACCAACACTTGCTCATCCCTCGACACGCCCTCCACCTTATCAGGCAGGAGACTCCACTTCGAACCATCAGAATCCTTCCTCACAAGAACCTTATCAACATTGATAGAAACATTCGTCAAAGGGGAAATAACAATATTCGCCACCTGAACATCAGTCGTAAACGTGCTCAAACGAACAACGGAAGAATAATACCCCTGCTTTTTCGCACTCAACACGCCATCAATACAACGAGGAAGCTTCGTCGTAAGAGAACCACTCACCGAACCAAGAGAAACAGAAACACCAGGACACTCAAACGAGACAAGAGCACCGCCATCGGAACCACCACTACTCGAACTCGTATCAGTAAGAGTGATAACCACATCGCCAGAAGTCCACTGCTTCTTATCACTAAACAAGTCAGAAATTCCAGGAACCTCCACGATAGCTCCCGGAGGAGAAGACATCTCCACAGGAGAATTACTACGAACATTACTCTCCAAAGCGAACGAGAACGTGAACCCTTTGCCATTAAACGCGTCAGGATCCTTCACGCTCACGATGACAGGAAAAGAATAATCATACCGAGTCTCATACCTCTGAATACCAACAGGCATCATACCCGCGAGAGTCAGAGGCTCAGAAGTACACACGCCCTTACAATCAACACTCACATAAGAAGAAAAAGAACCAAAACCATCAACTGACTCAAAATCAATATCGAACAACTTCATCGACGGAGGAATCACGTTACGAAGCGCAGGATCCGCAAGAGACATACGATAATCCCTCGCATACGTCACAAAAAATAACCCTTCCTGATTCTTACTCAAAGGAATAGGACTCTGAGGAGCATTATAATTCGTAGAAGGATACGCCTGAGACAACTGAACAGTCGAAGGAATAACATCATTCGCTACCTTATCCTGAATATCAGTCACAGGCCAAAACACAGGATCAAAACCATACGCGAGATCAGAATCAGGAGGCAACATCGCAGCATCAACATCGAAAAACCTCTGCAACGTCTCCCAAGAAGCACGCTCAAAATAATTAGTCGACTGCTCACTCTCCGTAATGGCAGAAGCAGTCTTATACGCGTCAACAATCGCTACAGGAACAGCACCATAAAACGTTTTCAAGTTAGAAACTTTCTCACCCTTCTTCGAATCAATATCATACGTGAGCACTCCACGAACACCAGTACCAGAAAGAGTGACGACGAACGACGGATTTCCTTTCGGAGTCACAGTAAAACCTTCTTTCTCCAAAGGTTGAAACTCCTGAAGACACGTAAGCAAGTGCTTCGTCGCAGAACGCTCAAGAGCGCCCTCCACCGACGGGTTCCCACCACTCTTATACAACGAAGGCTTCTTCGAATCAAACACGCACTCACCAGGACACTTCTCATTCTTCGAAGACATATAATGCCAGTACGGCAAAGAACTCTTACCAGCATCAACAGGATCCAAACAAGAAGCTATAGGAACAGAAGAAGACTCCGTGGGATTCAAAGGATTAAAAGAAGGAATAACAGGCGAAGATGTAAAATTGCTTCAA
>CAYHWM010000048.1:0-8425 GCA_964359925.1 uncultured Methanosarcinales archaeon | reverse complement strand
CCAACAGTAAACCAGTCTTGATCGAACTCGTCAGAAGCGACATCAGATAATCCTTGAGGTTTATAGAATTGAACACTCTTAATGACCGTGTTCGGCAACGGTTCAATCTCTACCGTTTGAGTTACTTTGTGAATTCCTCGAAGAAGTAAGTCGGGAATGAGATTGTTAGGCAAAATGTTCGACCGTTTCAGAATAACTTGTCCACCACCACACACCGTTCTCGTAATTTCTTTCACGGGAGTTTGGTCAGAATACCCTGAGGCGTCAACAGCGAACAATTGCACTTTCGTCTTGAACCCTGATTTCAAGTCGAGAGTCGCGCTCGCACCCGTCGGAGACTTCGTAGTGTCAACTTTTAACTTTCCAGTCAGTGGGACGTTCACTGAAAACTTTCCAGCATCATCAGTACTGATCGTTTTTTCTCTTTTACCATCAACCATGACGCTCACGCTCGCTTTCTTGTTCAAAGCTCCAGTAACGGTGACCTCTTGATTGTACACCGTGCTGAACTTGTCTAACGTGGTAGACGTGAACGACAAAGGCAGAGAGTCGAAGAACAACACTCTCTCAACAGTAACATCATTATCACCAACATCACGAGCGACGACAGTAATAATAGTCTTTCCTTGTTGGAGTTGAATTGTTTTTTCGAATGAGAGTGAAGGAGTGGAAACTATTGATTCATTGTTGATGAAGAAGAGAACAGGCTCGCTCGCAACACCTTTCAGAGTGATAGTAGAGTTTCTCGTCGTGTCACTCTCAGGGAATCCAGTGATGTTCACCGATGGTGGAACGTTGTCAAACACTACTTTTTTTTCTGACTGCATAGTCCCGAGTGCGTCGACCACTTTTACGAGAATAACATTTTTTCCATTGTTCGACTCCGAGAGTTGTAAGTTTCTGATAGTGAACGACCCGTCAGCTCCCGCTTTCGTAGAGTGCTTGAGTGCTCCATTCACGAGAACGTTCACTTCAGCACCAGCCCTCGTCGTACCCGTAAACTCAAGCCTGCGATCGCTCGAACCATTAGGAATCGTTAAGGAAAGCGACGGATTTCCTTGACTGAAACTCTGGAACGAACCTTCTTTCCTCTCGCAAGTAACACCCGCACCACCGCTACCACTGCAAGAACTAATCGTGTAAGAATACGTCTTATCATTACCCGTTGGAAGAGTGATCGTGTGAGTTGACGAAAGAGTTGCACTGATGACGACACTCGTACGACCTATTTCTGTAGCGCCAAAACCGTACGATATGTTACTAAGTGCTGGAATGCTCGACGTGAAAGAAACAATAGTTTGACCACTTGATGGAGTTATCGTCGGGGTTCCAATGGAGAGTCCACCAACCGTTCCCGTTGGAGCAGGAGCTCCACTACCCGACCCACCACTACCTGTTCCGGCAGTCGTGAAAGAGTAGTACAACCCACTATTGTCGACGAGTTCTGCTTTCCCCCTGTTCGCTCCTTCCGTAACGATGGAGAATATCCTGTAATAATACTTCGTTCCTTGCTGGAGTCCTGAAGCAGTAATACTGTGACTCTTCCCCAACACTTTCGAAGCGGCAGTCACGTACTTCCTCGAAGAAAAATCTCCCTGAGCAGTAGCGTAATGAACGCTCACGCTCGAAGGGTCTTTTGTTGAGAACTCGAACACTGCTGAAGAATCGTTCACGCTCGTAACATAATTGTTTTTTATTTCGATATTCTCTGCAGTAACTACGAAAGAGAAAATGATGAGAATAAAAAGAGCGAGTGCTACGATGAATCCTTTAGTATTCACGAATTTCATGAATCCTCCAACGTTGGTGCGAGCTTGTCAACATACGACCCATCATACAAGAATGATGAGAGAGCTTCTTTGTCAGTTGTAGGGTAGTATTCTACGAGCGTTAGCACGATAGTATCTTTCCCTTCCAACTCTTTTTGTTTGATCGTCCAAGTAGGATTGATGAATCCTCCACGCAACGTACCGAACGTTGTCAGGAATGCGTCGATTGAATACTCAGCATTACCGTCGAGCAGTTTCACCGTTTTGTCTGCAGGGTATGAGAGGTATTGTACGTCATCGCCTCTCGTAATACTCAAAGTAACATTGTTTGAAGAGCTTAATTCTTCCACAGAACCCCATTGTAGTTCTGGAGATTTTTCAGAACGGAACGATTGCTTCATCATTTTCAGTTTGAAATCTACCAATTTTTTCATTGACACTTCCACCAATCTCTGATCGGGAATGAGTTGCGCAGTGGCTGGAGAGTATCCTTCTTTTTCGAGAGTGATCGTTGGAGGACTGCACCCATGAGGTAACGTCGTCGTAAGCTCGTAAGAACCACTACCAGAACTTCCCGTCTTCCCAAGATCACAAGTCCTACCAGCACACTCATAAGAAACATTCACTCCAGTAAGTGATGACGCTATCGGGAATCCTTCCTCAACACCAAGACCACGAATCGTTACGACATCTCCACCCGACTCTTCGCAGAACGACGAATCATCAGAGGAAGGCCTGAAATCTTTCCAAGGGTTAGGATCCCTATTACCCTCATTATGAGCTATCAGGAGAGGAGTAGCGAAAGAGAAAGAATACCCTTCGCCATGAAACGCTTCCTTATCTCTCACCGTTATCATCACTGGAGCTCGTAACGTGTAAGAAAACTGGTACACGTTCACGCACGCAGCATTCAGTCCAGGAATTCCTCCCTTCTTCTGACTCTTCAAAAGACCATCCCTATTAGGAGTGACGAGGAGGTCAACACCCCACGCTGGGATGTACTGGACGTCGACGCTGACTGGCTGAGAACTTTGCAACCCCATATCGAGGAACATGTGAGTGTACTCGTACACGTCCGATGGAGCATCTTTCGGCAATCTACCCAAACGAATATCATCAGCAACAGTTTCAAGACTTCTCTTATCAACGAAAGCATATTTCGCCAGTGGCTCCCTGAAGGGTTCATACTTCGTATTCTTCACTCGCACTTTCGGAAGGAACAATTCTAGCATCGATTTCACACTCTTCTCAACATCTTTCACTCTCCAAGATTTTTCCTTGCAAGAAAAATCAAGACCGCCCAACGGAGTATCAGCATTAGAACCTATAAAACCCATAACGACCTTTTCGAGTTGCTCATTCTTGTTCTCTGAATCGTGAAGCGTTCTCGCAGTTGTCAAAATACTTTTCAGTTTTACAGGCAATGTTACCTCGAACGTGTTCAACGACGGAGTCCCCTGCAAGAGGTCGAGTGAGAGAGGGTAATCGAGAGTGACGAGAACGTTCACTTCAGTCAACAAAACTTTCACCTTAGGATTTCCTTTCGCGGTCACTCCGAACGTTTCCAAACCAGTAAAATTATTCAAGCACACACCAATATCTTTCTCCACAGTTCTCGCGAGAACGTTTTGTATTTCGACATCCGTAGGAGCACGATCCTCACCTTCTTGATACCACAAAGGAGTCTTCAAAAATTTTCCTGCATCCTGAAACACGTAACTGGAAGGGTCCTGAACTATCTTCTTAGGAATGTCCACATACCCTCCTTGAATCCCCATCGTGAATAAAACATCCTTACTCGTTTCTTCCATACAACTCTTCACATAATCATACACCGGACGCACTTCCGAAGGTATAACAATCGGTTGAAGGGAAGCGTTTTGAGCAGTAACGTAGAGCACGACACCCACGAGCATAAGAACTGCAAGACCAAGAATGATAAACATCGTCGTTTGAGCAGAACGAGAATGTGAGAATGCGAGAATATGATTCTGCGACAACCGTTTTACAGGCCCACACTTCCATATTCTCATAGTTCCCATATTTCTCATACTCCTCATTTTTCGCGCTCCAAAGCGAAATAAAACCTTCGCCACCACACAACCCAAGGAGAAATGAGAACTGCTCCGAGGATGACAAGCTCAGTGATACTAAACGACTTCACGATCAATGGAGCAACGAATGACAAGAGAAGAACAAGAATGAACAGTGCGAAAGCGTAAGGAATGACAAGCTTGTGCAAGTTCGCGAAAGGTTCAAACATTCCCTGCAACCCTCTCAACACACCTTGATGCTTGACGAACGACGACTGAACACCACACGACGTGAACAAGTAAAGAACAGGAAACGCCAATTGAACAAATCGAGGCATCAACGGAGCAGCTATGAAGTAAATGAACACTCCTACGATACTCCAAGGAATAATCCAGAGAACACTAAGGAACAACAACTTACCAAACTTGAAATGCTGAACTCCAAGACCTTGATGTTTCTTCGCGAGTGAAGAAAGAATAAATTTTCGAGTGAAAGAGTACGAAAACACCCACGCCACCACTACTGCGATAACGAGGATTCCCAGTCTGATAAAGAATGATTCGAGAGCCGCGTTCGCGACTGCTGCAGCCTCAGGATTACTCGTCACTTGCTGTTGAACCTCGAGAAGCCCAGTAATCGAAGAATTAACAGAGTTCGAGAACAAAGAAAAAGACCCAACGATAACACCCCAGTTCACAGCTTCAAGAAACCAATCACGAGCGAAAAAGAGAGGTGAAGAAAAACTCTCCACGAGAGAACGAACTACATAGTACCAATACGCAAGAACACTACGAACTACTGAATGAACAACGCTCATTGCAACAATAACCCCTTTTCGTGAGTGAACCTCGAGAATGAGTATTTAAAGCTTGCGCTCGTCATCAATATCAAATCGTCGACGTTCCACAGGTTCTCGCCACGGTTCAGGAAGACTTCTCGAATCGACGAACACGAAGAGTGCGTCTTCAAGTTCTTTCGCTTTCACGAGTGCGTTGACGTAGTCGCTATTTCTTCCACGAGCGAGAGCTTTCATCGCACCACAATACGTTTTCACTAAAGAACCTCTCAGTTTAATGTAGTAAGGATCTCTGCGGTACGTGAATCGTTGTTCGTCACACTGAAAATGTGCTTCTATCGATGGGCTCGGGAGTAGTTGCCCAGCATCTCGAAGGAACGCCCTCACAGGGTTTTTCGTTCTCTTGATAATTCCTACAAGGTTTGTTGACACTCTCGGACAACCCAACATTTTACCAAGAAGATGAATTTTTTCTTCTATAGGCAATGTTGGTCTGCGATAAGTAGTACACTTTACGAGTTCAGACTTTAACGAGTTCACAGTATTCACCGCTTCGTCGAGAGTGAGCCCGTGAGCATACAATCGTTCGAGCCTTTCTTGATGAATGTACTTCGCCATGTAGAGTCGTACTTGCTCCGATGATTGAGTGAAGAATTCTTCCGGTGACAGTTTTGATCGTTTCAGCACGCACACGTCAACACCTTCCAGTGCTGAACCTCCAAGGACTTGCTTCAAAAAGAGAGGAACAGACAACCCAGAATACCCTGCGACGAGCTCAAGAGCAAGAGGCCCCGAAGCTTTCACGTCACTCACAGGAACTCCAAACACGTTAGCGAGGTGTTCGAGTGATGATGACGCGAACAATTGGTATTCTCGAACGGCGTCACCAGTACGAACAGTATCATAAACAGCAACAACTCCCGTTAATCGTGAACGCGTCCCCATAGTTCATCCCACAATACTTTAAGCTCCGTCGAGGGAGTGCGGAGGGGTTTATAAACGATGAGGGTGAATTGTAGCTTGTAGAACGTTGAATGTGCAAGAGTTTTTCAAGTGGATGACAGTCTTTTCTCAACTTCTTTTTTTATTGTGGTAATGTAAATGAAGAGGGGTATGTGCACTATGTTCCAGTCTTCGTAGGTCGCTGGACGGCCATAATACATACTTCTGTTTCTCATCGTTCGTAGACTTTGAAAAAACTCCCAACTCAACTCAAGATGAGGGTAGTTTTCGCAAAGATATGCATACAGACACTCATGATTTTTTGCTTTTACACAATCGCAAAGAAGAAGTGCTTCAGCATAGAAATGGAGAACATCATATGTTATTTTTAAGAGAGCGTTCCAGTGAGTTCCTTCTTTTTTTGCCGATATCTCCCATTCTCGTACAGCCCCGAAATCTGCTTCCGCCACAACCATCATTCCTCGAACTTGGTCAGTATCAACCATTGCAGTTTTTATGAAACATCCATCAATGGTGCATTGCTGAAACGATTCTGAAGAGTTTCTTTCACGATTCTTTCGCATGGGTAACCTCGACGAAATCAATACTTCCTTGCACTCTCAGACCGGTAATAATATTACGGAGGAGTGCTTCGGGTATTCTTTTTAATTCATAGACGTTCTTGTAAATAAAACTTTCCACCTTATGATGAACACTGTGCCGGTATTTTTCGGGCGTGAACCCTTCAGGATTTCCATAAATGAAAACGTCAACATCACTCTCACGATACCAATCCCAGCGAGTCATACTTCCGAAAATAAAGACAGCTTTTACTTTTTTTAGCCCTGCAAGATGGCTCAAAAATCCTGAGCGTTCGAGAATGTTGAGTGCTTCTACTTGTTTTCTTGAACGGAATCTGGGATCGTCGACGTTTGCGATGTAGTAAGGCATCTTTCCGCGTTGCTTGACTCTGAGAATAATTCCTTGTTGTTGAAAAAGACGAAGCCAACGTGCTCCTTGTGGTTTGCTAATACTCGCGCGGAGTCTCAACTCTTCAAAATGCCACTGTTTCGATGGCTCGTTGAAAAACAAGTCAAGGAGAGCACTTTCCTTCTTCATATAATGGTTAGTACAAACCTAACTATTTAAAGATATCGAAAACGAAGAAAGGCAAAGAAAAACTGGAAGCTGATTTAACGAGAACATTAAAAGAATATGAAGACTCACGAAAGAAGTAGACCACCCACCCACTACTCCCCACTACCTACCTTCCACGCCCTACTCAGCTCTATACCCTACAACTCGAGGACTGCCAGTTTCGTACTGAATCAAGAATCCTGCAGTGTCAGCGCCGTCTCGAGTGTACAGTTTGATGATAGTGCTACCTGTAAGTTCTCGAGGATACGTTACTGCTTGCAGTCCTTCTTTTCCTTCGTAGATGGTCGCGCTTACGGTTCCATCAGGAGAGTATTCTTTCAACGTTCCTACTCCCGAGCTTACCGTAGTAATACTGTATGGCGCTTTGCCGTTCACCGTTGCGGCTCCTTCTTCGATAATGACGTTATTATCACAAGCGATAAGAGTTCCTGCCTTCCTGCAAGGTGCTGGAGCACTCACTCCGAGGAGAGAGAGAGTTTTAGGAGTTATTATCACGAAAGGTTTCGCGTCACAGAAAGAAACATCGCCACTACAAGAAGCCTTCTTAAAGAACGTCTTAGCTTCATTACCATTCACCGTAGCGAGCCCATCCCTAATGAATGCTCGAATGTTCGCAACCTTTTGCTCCTCGAGAACGAGAGCAGAAAAGTTTCCTGCTGACGTGACCGCGCATTGAGTAGCGTCGGAAGACGCGCTCACTGGCTGGAAGAATGACCACGCGAAATAACCTGCGAGCAATAATACAGCAATCCATACTCCGACAGTGACCCAGTCAGTTCCTTCATCAGGAACTGCTTGAACGATAGGTTGAGGTTCGACTATTGGCGGTTCTATTGACTGTTTTGTTTTTTGCTTTCTTTCCTCTTTCTTCTCAGTTCTCAAAATGACTGGTTTCTCGACGGCGCGCTCAACTTTTATTTTTTTTGCGGGTTCCCTTGAGGGTTCCTTCGAGAGTTCTTTTGTTGTTTTCGTCTTCGTTGCTTCTTTCTTGTGAACGGGAGCTTTCAGTTCTTTCAACTCTTTCCATTCCTCTTCTTTCTTTGGAGCTTTCTTAGGAGAATTTTGATACTTCTTCATTTTCGGCAAGTCATCTTCAGGATCATCATCAGCTAATTCATCTTTCTCATCTCTTCTCGACTTTGTAGGAGTTTCTTCGTCGCCGAACAAAGGATCAACAGTAATGTCATCGCCGTCATCATCGTCAGACTTTTTCACTTTACCATACTGAGTGATTCTCGATTCTACCTCTTCGAGCTCTTTTTCCAATTCTTCGCCTACATCAAGAGAATAACCATATTTCGCCATACTGAGTTCCCCCTTTACTACCTTACACTACGGGAGCACTCTGTTCTTTAAAAGGATTGTTGTAATAGAAACAATAAATTTTAAACCTGCAAAGTTTTAAATAGTTGGAAAACGAATGGTACTCCTATGGTTGGAAAGCGAGGCTTGATAAACGCGAAATTGTTCGTGTTCAATATTGGTTTCTTTTTGAGCTTGCTCGCGGTATCGTTGACTGCTCTCACGTCGTATGGAATCATTCCAACGAAAGATTCTCTCTCGTTTGGAACGCTGTTGCTCATATATGAACTGTTAGTCTCTGCAGGTCTTGGACTAATGGCGTTATCGAGGGATATGTAACATGGTTGACACAACAATACTCGTCGGATTTTTGACATTGCTCATTGAACTCATAGGACTATTCTTTATGAAAAAGCAAGATAGA